>CAIYFY010000048.1 GCA_903925535.1 uncultured Bacteroidota bacterium
GGAGGGAGTGATCATTTTATACGGCACATTCTCCCCCGGTTTGGTATTCAAACCCTTGAGTTTCACCCCGAACACACGGAGGACGATATCAGCCGCATGATTGTTGACGCCGGCGCACAGCACAAACTGGCGATGGTGTTTGTGGAAACGCCCGCCAACCCCACCAATGCCCTGTATGACCTTGAAGCCTGTCGTCGTATTGCCGACCGGTTTGCACCAAATGAGCGCCGCGCGCTGCTAGCGGTTGACAATACCTACCTCGGTCCGATCTGGCAGCATCCGCTGAAATGGGGCGCCGATTTCTCCATTTATTCGGCAACCAAGTATATCGGAGGCCACAGCGACGTAATTGCTGGTGCCGTTTGCGGCAGCAAACAACTGCTGCAACGGGTTAAGGTCATGCGCACATTCATGGGCAACATGGCTGGTCCGTGGACGGGCTGGCTTCTCCTCCGGAGCCTCGAAACGCTCTATATCAGGATGGAGCGGCAGGCAGCCACCGCCAGGGTGGTTGCCGAATACCTGCAATCAAACCCGCATATTTCCTGCATTCACTACCTGGGTTTTCTGGATCCGGTGAAAGACAGGCAGCAGTATGAAGTCTTTATGAAGCAGTGTACTTCACCCGGGGCCATGCTGGCATTCGAGGTGGCAGGGGGCGAAGAAGCCGCCTTCAAGGTGCTCAACAGCCTCAAACTTGTCCATCTGGCCGTCAGTCTGGGCAGTACCGAATCGCTGGCGCAACACCCCGACACCATGACGCACGCCGGTGTTGCTACGGAGCACAAACGCGCCATGGGTATTACTCCGGGACTGATCCGGCTTTCAGTCGGAGTAGAGCACCCCGACGACCTCATAGCCGATCTGGAACAGGCCATTCGGTTCGCTTGCAGTTAACGATTCGCAAAAAGTAACCGGGCATCTGCTTTTTATTTGCAATCAACAGTCAATTTGGCTACTTTTGCCATACTGTTGCTGTATGATCCGGCTCCGAAATACACTACAAGGTGCAGGAGCCGGACCATACGGCAGTACCACGCTAAACTGACCAGCCATGTATGCTCGCGTAACCTCTCTGTTTTGTCTGGCAGTAGCCGGCCTGTTCTCTTTGTCCATGTATCAGACGGCAGCACCGGAGGCGCCGGGCGTTTTTATGATTGTGCTCGGCAACCTGCAGGACGGTGGATCTCCGCACGCAGGCTGCAAAAAAGAATGTTGCCGGGATTTTTTTGATCACCCGGCCAACGACCGCCGCGTGGTGTCGCTCGGAATTTATGACCGCACCAGCAAACAGACTTTCCTGTTCGAAGCCACACCCGATATGCCCTCGCAGATGAAAATGCTCAAATCCTTTGCCAGCGACAGCGTGGGAGAGGCACCGGGTGGGATCTTCCTCAGCCACGCACATATCGGCCACTATGCAGGCCTCATACACCTGGGAAAGGAGGCCATGGATGCCAGAAATGTCAAGGTGTATGCCATGCCCCGGATGAAAAACTACCTGGAAAACAACGGCCCGTGGAGCCAGCTGGTCAGCAGAAAAAACATTGTCCTGCAGGAACTGAACGACGGGATACCCGTGAAAGCCGGCAGTATTGAAGTAACCCCTGTACTGGTGCCACACCGCGATGAATTCTCGGAAACAGTCGGCTACCGGATTCGCGGAAATAAAAAAACAGCACTGTTCATTCCCGATATTGACAAGTGGGAAAAATGGAACAAAGACATCGTACAGGAAATCAGTCAGGTTGACTATGCCTTTCTCGATGCTACATTCTACGATGCCACCGAATTGCCCGGCAGAAAAATGGAGGAAATCCCCCACCCTTTCGTCGTTGAAAGCATGGCGAAATTCGATACGCTACCCGCCCGCGAGCGATCAAAAATCTATTTCATTCACCTGAACCACACCAACCCCGCCATACTGCCCGACAGTCCGGCCTCGCAGGAGATACAGCGCAGAGGCTATCAGGTAGCCAGGTTCGGGGATATTCTGGAGTTGTAATCACTATCTTTCAGACTGCTCAAATTTTCCCTGTTCATGAAAAACTTCCTGCTCAGACTGGGCGCTATTGCGCTGGCGCTGTTCCTCGGCGGATCACTGAATATGTTTATCGTCGGCATCAGCGGTTCCGTTATTCCGCCGCCACCCGGAGCCGATTTCACCACGGCGGAAGGCCTGCAGCAGAGTGCCCACCTCATGGAGCCGCGCCA
>CAIYFY010000049.1 GCA_903925535.1 uncultured Bacteroidota bacterium
CGGCGGCTCACTTTTTGTAGTGTTGCGCCTGCCTGTGAGATACAAATGTATCCGCCTGTAATCCTTTCATAACTCTGGTACTACAGTTGTACATATAAATGTCCATATCGTATATACAAATGTCCATGCCAGGGGCTTCGATTATTGTATTGTTCTCATGTTTACAGGCCTCCACCGGCTTCAAACTGAATTGCACACATTCCCGTCCACAACAGCTAACGGGAGACGGGTGGCGAACTCCGGCATGAATTCCATGCGCCTCTTGTCCTTTACTCGGGAAATCAGGTTGTTGGCAATATCTGATACCATACCTTCCTCGTTGAGATTGGATCGGGAAAAAAACTCCTGTACCACTGTACGATGCCGCATATGATCGGGTGGGTCCTTGAATAGTATGTGCTCTCTGAGTGAGTTGCCAAGTGGCTCATCACCTGAACGCTTCGAGGTCGCCTCGCGTATTTCCGTTTAATTGCGGGAAACCGTTTCCCGACTTTACCCTACATTTGGCTTTCCTAATTTATGCCCGCATGAGTTTTCCCGACAAAAATCTCCGCAGCCGCAACTGGTTCGGCCGCGATGGCAAAGACGGTTTCATTTACCGCTCCTGGATGAAAAAACAGGGCATCCCCGACGAGGAGTTCGAGGGGAAACCTGTCATTGGTATCTGTAACACCTGGTCTGAACTGACGCCCTGCAACTCGCATTTCCGCGAGCTGGCCCAGTTTGTGAAACAGGGCGTAATTCAGGCAGGCGGCTTCCCGCTCGAGTTCCCGGTGATGTCGCTGGGCGAAACGCTTATCAAACCCACGGCTATGCTGTACCGCAATCTGGCCAGTATGGATGTGGAGGAATCCATCCGCGCCAATCCGCTCGACGGGGTGGTGCTGCTCTGCGGTTGCGACAAAACTACGCCCTCGCTCGTGATGGGCGCATGCAGTGTGGACCTGCCTACCATCGTAGTGTCGGGTGGACCCATGCTCACGGGCCGATTCCGGGGCAAGGCCATCAGTACGTCCGACGTGTGGCGGTTCACCGATCAGGTCCGCACCGGAGAAATGCCCGGCGCGGAAATGAAACAGGCCGAATCCGGCCTCTGCCGGAGTGATGGCCATTGCGCCGTTATGGGTACGGCATCCACGATGGCCTGTATGGTGGAGTCGCTCGGACTTACGCTGCCCGGAAATGCTGCCATTCCCGCTCCCGATGCCGCCAGAAAGGTGCTGGCCCGCCACTCGGGCGCGCAGATTGTCAGGATGGTACAGGATGACCGCCGCATGTCGTCCATACTTACCAGGGAGGCCTTCGAGAATGCCATCATGGTCAACGCCGCTATCGGAGGTTCCACCAATTTTGTGGTGCACCTGCTCGCCATCGCCGGCCGTATCGGGGTGGATCTGACGCTCGACGATTTTGACCGCTTCTCCGCCGGCGTCCCGCTGCTGGCCAATCTGCAGCCCTCCGGACAGTTTTTTATGGAGGATTTCTATTATGCAGGCGGATTGCCCGCCGTGATCAGGGAACTGCTGCCTCGTATGCACGCCAGCTGTATTACCGTTAATGGAAAAACCATACAGGAAAATTGCTCGGAAGCACCATGCTATGAACGGGAAGTAATCGCTCCGCTTGAGGAGCCAGTCAACCCGCTCTCCGGTATTGTGGTGCTGAAAGGCAATCTCTGTGAAAACGGAGCTGTGCTGAAGCCCTCTGCCGCTTCCGAAAAACTGATGCAGCACACCGGCAGGGCAATTGTGTTCGAGGATATAGAAGATTACAAGGCACGGATAGATGATCCGTCGCTGCCCGCCGATGAAAACAGTGTGCTTGTGCTCAAAAATGTGGGCCCCATAGGTTATCCCGGTATGCCCGAGGTAGGGAATATGGGCTTGCCACCCGCCCTGCTGGCAAAAGGAGTCACTGACATGGTGCGTATCTCTGACGGCCGCATGAGTGGTACCGGATTCGGGACGGTAGTTTTGCACGTATCGCCCGAGGCCGCTGCCGGCGGCACCCTCGCTATTGTAGAGGAGGGCGATCTTATCACACTCGACGTGCCCGCCCGCCAGCTTCATCTGCACCTCACCGACGAGGAAATCGCACTCCGCAAGCAAAACAAAGTGCATCGGATTGATCTTCACGCGCGCGGGTACGTACACATGTACCAGCAACACGTGGAACAGGCCCACCTGGGCGCCGATCTGGATTTTCTGAAAGGAGGCTCGGGCAGTGAAGTGCCCCGCGATTCACACTGAAGACTGTAAAACATGGAAGTA
>CAIYFY010000050.1 GCA_903925535.1 uncultured Bacteroidota bacterium
CGGGCAGGACACCACCGGAAAGAGCCTTTCCGAGCACCAGAATATCAGGCTTCACATTTTCGTGGTCGCACGCGAGCAGGCGCCCTGTGCGCGCTATACCTGTCTGCACTTCATCTGCGATAAACAGTACATTGTATTTGCGGCAAAGCTCCGATGCACCCGCGAGGTATCCGTCTTCCGGCACATAAACACCGGCCTCTCCCTGAATTGGCTCAACCAGGAATCCGGCTACATTCGGATCGAGGAGCGCGGATTCAAGGGCATTGAGGTCATTGTAAGGCACAATTTCAATTCCCGGGAGGAATGGTCCGAAACCTCCGCGGCTTTCCGGAGCACTTGAACCTGAAATTACACCGAGCGTTCTGCCGTGGAAGTTGCCCTCCACAAATACAAACTTGGCCTTGCCTTCAGGTACGCCTTTGACCTGGTATGCCCACTTTCTGCAAAGTTTGAGCGCGGTTTCAACTGCTTCCACCCCGGTGTTCATGGGCAGCACGCGGTCGAAACCAAAGTAGGCAGTGATAAATGCAGCGTACTGTCCGAGCAGGTTATTGTGAAAAGCTCGTGAGGTAAGGGTCAGCTTTTGAGCCTGTTCCGTCAGTGCAGTTATCAGTCGCGGGTGACAATGACCCTGATTGACAGCACTGTATGCAGACAGAAAATCGTAATATCTCTTGCCTTCCACATCCCACAGATAAACACCCCGGCCCCGTTCAAGCACGACCGGCAGCGGGTGATAGTTGTGGGCGTTGTACAGATCTTCGAGTTCAATCAGCTCGGCAGAAGAAAGGCTGGTGGCAGTCAGGACTTCCATATACTGTTTTTTTGGCAAAGATACGCTAATTTTGCGCTGATGACCAGATTTGATATAATTACAGTTTTGCCAGAGCTGCTCGAAAGTCCGCTCAACTACTCCATCATGCAGCGGGCCAAGGACAAGGGACTCCTGGAAGTACATCTTCATCACCTGCGGGATTACGCAACCGGGAAGCACCGCCAGGTGGACGACTATCAGTTTGGTGGTGGCGCCGGAATGGTACTCAAACCGGAGCCAATTGCCGCCTGTATAGAAAAACTGATGTCGGAGCGGGATTATGACGCCATTATATACACTACCCCGGACGGGAAAGTGCTGGATCAGCAAACCTGCAACCAGTTGAGTATGAAGGGCAATATCATGGTTTTGTGTGGGCACTATAAAGGAGTTGACGAACGAATCAGGCAAAAGTATATCACCATGGAGATCTCCATCGGCGATTACGTCCTGTCTGGCGGAGAACTCGCG
The DNA here is from genome assembly GCA_903925535.1 of uncultured Bacteroidota bacterium. Classification (GTDB taxonomy): domain Bacteria; phylum Bacteroidota; class Bacteroidia; order Chitinophagales; family Saprospiraceae; genus M3007. Next base: position 1,286 of record CAIYFY010000050.1, read on the forward strand.
GCTGCTGTTCTCGTTGACGCCGTGGGCCGACTGATTCCGGGTGTACTGAATGACGAAACATCCGCACTATTTGACAGTTTTCAGGACGACCTGCTGGCACCCCCGGTTTACACGCGTCCGGCAGAATGGGATGGAATGAAAGTCCCTGAAGTGCTCCTCTCAGGACATGAAAAAAACATCAACGAATGGAGATATGAACAAAGTGTCGGGAGAACACGGGACAGACGGCCCGATTTATGGGAAAAGCACGATCAGTAAAGCGATTTTTGTTAGAGCTTGTTAGAAATTCTCTCAACGGGTGAAAAATGGCTCATTTTCGCCATTTTTCACCATTTTTCAGATACTTAGCAACGGCTTTGCGCCTTCAAAAACGCAAAAACTGATAAAAAAAGCCTGTTTTGTCACCGGCAGAGAATCCTGAACAAGCTCTTATTTTTTGTTTAAAATTTTATTTTTTACAACAAATAGTTTTATATTTGCACTGTGAATAGCTGAAAGTCGGCCAAATTACTGCTTTCCGATCTCTCAGTATTGCTTTCACGCTGATTCAAACGTGTACTAAATTATTCAAACGTGAATCTCTGTTCAAACTGCGCTGCCGAAATCATACCCGGATCGAGGTTCTGCAACCGTTGTGGCGACAAGATTGCAGACCGAACCAAAGAGTGTCCTGTTTGTGCCCACAAGGGTCCTGTTACCTCTGTGTTTTGTCATCACTGCGGTTTTCACTTTGAGGGTCAGCGCCACAAGGGCGAGACCTCGCACTACAAGCCCAGATATGTCATTAATTTTGGATCCTCAGTGAGTGTCACGGAACAGGTCAAAGCCCTGTTTTTCAGTCAGCTCAGAAAAAGAGTGGAAGAAGAACACGATCCGAGGAAGTATGCCGATTATGTGGAGCGTTTTTACCAGTCGCGTTTCCGCGAGATATATGAACTGCGGGCTCAGCAAATTGCGGATGACATCGGAAAATACTGGCTGCAGTTCGGCAGTGAGGGTCTTCCGGAGATTGACAAGCGGCTTGAAACTGCTTTTGAGGGACTGCTCGATTACCTGATTATTCAGTTCTGCACCGACCTGAACGGTGTACTTTTACCCACGGCCATACTCAACTACGAAAAAATCAGCACCGACAAAACCGATCTGTGGAAAATGATCCGGGATTTTATGGACTTTGAGTTCGAGGATGAGGCTTTTTACTTCGATTTTATTGGAATGAGATCCGATTTGCTCGCCAACGCGTGCAAGAGTTTCCTGCATGCAGATGCCAGGGAGCGTGTTTACTTTATTTGTGACCTTTCACTGCGCGGCAACTGCAAGGAGGGATTTGCCATGACAAACAAGGCTATTTACTGGAAATCAGTGCTGGACAAGCCCAGAAAAGTTGCTTATGCTGAACTGAAAGATGTCCGGGTGGAGAAGGAATGGATTACTATTGACGGGCATTTCTTCCATGCTAACCGGTCATTAAATTTGAAAATGTGCAAACTGCTGAAGAAGCTCAGAGGCTGGAAAATGACTGAACCCGCATACAGCAGCCATCGGGCCAGGCAGTATTGAATCTGTTGAAATATGCTTCAATTTTCATACACATTTTTTTGTCGAATTAAATTAACAAGTAGTATCTTTGCACCCGCTAAAAGCAAATGGAGGTTATAGCTCAGCAGGTTAGAGCGTCGGATTGTGGTTCCGAAGGTCGAGGGTTCGAGCCCCTTTAGCCTCCCTAAGAAAAGGACTTGTGGTTCTCCACATGTCCTTTTTGTTTAATGCACTTGTAAACAGCCTCTTTTTTTACTGGAATTGAATTTCAAACGTCTCCGTACATGTCCAGATAATTCATGATTCCCTTGTAGATATACCACGACATCTCTTTCTGAAATTCCGGATCTCTGAGTTTCTGGTAATCGTTCCAGTTGTCAAAGAAAAGGCATTCGAGCAGCACAGCCGGACAAGCACTTTTTCGGAGAATGAAGAAGTTGTTTTCCTGATCAAGATCGCCATCGGTGAAATTAAAACGGAGTTTCAGATTCAGTTTTTGGTACAGTGCTTTTACTGAATTTCCAATTTCTGTAGCCAGAATATCACTTTTGGTCTGACCGACTGTGGTATAAATTTCGAATCCCGTGCCCGTGCCCGAGGGACTCGAAGCGTTGGAGTGAATGGAAATCAGTATGGTTTCATCTTTTTTGAAGCTGTTGGCAATTTCAACCCTTTTGTCCAGTGATACGTCTGTCGCGTCGTACGGATTCACAGTCATTACTATGTTATAGCGCAGCCTGTGCGTATTCAGGTATAGTGCCAGCATTCCGCCAATCTGTCTGTTAATCTCCCCTTCATAGGCTATTTCACCGTTGGGAAACTTGTACATCTTGGATGGAGCGGTGGTGTATTTGCCATTTTTGTCGATACCACCATGGCCGAAATCAAGGATAATATTTTTTATCATAACAGTTTGTTTAATGGTTGAGCATTAAAACAGAATTCAGGTGAAAGGC
>CAIYFY010000051.1 GCA_903925535.1 uncultured Bacteroidota bacterium
GGTTGCTGACAGTCACGGGTATGCGCGCGCACGAATTTTCCAATCGGGTATTTCCCGGACTGGGATACCTGTTGGGCGGATTGATCGTTTTTGGCGGACTGGCTTTTAATATTGGAAATATAGGTGGATGTGCCCTCGGGATGAACCTGATGACCGGAATCGGAATGGAATGGTCGGCAACTGTCTCGGCAGCAATTGGGCTGGCCATTTTTCTGTTGCCGGGGGCAACCGGAATCATGGATGCATTTGTGAAAATACTCGGAATTGGAATGATCCTGTTCACGGTGGCTGCGGCCCTGATGGTGTCACCGCCGGCTGGGGAGGCGCTGTACAGGAGTTTCATTCCGGATAAAATTGATCCGGCTGCCATTGTCACGCTGGTAGGCGGAACTGTAGGCGGTTATATCAGCTTTGCCGGGGCACACCGGCTACTGGATGCAGGAGTGACCGGGGTGGAGTCGGCTGGAGCGGTAACCAGGTCTGCCATTCGGGGAATTGGCATTACTGCGTTGATGCGATATGTGCTGTTTCTCGCTGCGCTGGGTGTGGTGAGCAGCGGAGTCCCAATGGATGCCGGTAATCCGGCGGCAGGTGTATTCAGGCATTCGGCCGGCAATGCCGGTACGGTGATATTCGGATTTGTGATGTGGAGTGCAGCGATAACATCTGTCATTGGGGCAGCTTACACTTCAGTGAGTTTTATGCGCAACTGGCACCCATTGTTTGAGCGAAACCACCGGCAGATTACTGCCGGTTTTATACTCGTTTCTGCCGCCATATTCGCTGCAGTGGGAAAACCCGTGCAGTTGCTGGTACTGGCTGGCACCATCAATGGCTTTATACTGCCATTTGCGCTCGGATTGTTTCTGATTGCTGTTCACAGGCGTTTGTTGCCAAAGGGATACACTCATCCGCACTGGCTTGCAGCAGCTGGCTGGCTGGTAACTATATTAATGGCCGGGATGGCGATCTGGTCGCTGTTTTGAAGTGCCAGACAATTTTCCAGAGAGTATTAGCCAGTCTGGAGAAGTCCTTCTGACGTTTTTACTCAGTCACAACCATCTTCAGCACCTTTCTTGTCTTTCCGTTCACGCTGAATTCGGCCAGATAAAACCCTGCGGGAAGGGCGGGGTAGAGGCGGTTTTCGCCCGGCTGGATACGCGACTCGAAAACAGGTTTTCCGTGAATCTGGTGGATTCTGAATAAGGCTTCAGGGCCCATCCACACCACAGAAATCTGTCCGGATGAAGGATTTGGAGAGATTTTGGCGGTGTATTGTTCGGGTGTGCTGGTGGATGAGGAGCCTTTCCAGTTGTTATAGAGCGTCTGGAGCGAATCAATCGGTTCGCGGCCTGTCGGGAGAGAGGGTACATTCAGGTCGAGCCACAGATTGTTCTCATCGTCGTCCGGTTTGGCTACGCGCAGGAAGGCAGACAGAGAGGAGGTGCCGTTATTGAGGCAACGTGTATCAGCTCCGGGAACATTGGCTCCCTGCATGGCTGCCATCAGTTTGTCGGCCAAAGTGCCGGTAGTGGACAGGAAGCGTGCTTCCATACTGTCCAGAATTTGCTGACCCAGCAGGA
>CAIYFY010000052.1 GCA_903925535.1 uncultured Bacteroidota bacterium
ACCTATACCTGTTATCCGGGGCGCCTGCCGGCCCTGATGAATCGTTTTCGCCACCATACTACCCGGCTTTTTGAACAGCATGGTATGAAAAACGTGATATACTGGACAACCGTGGAAGAAGGTAACGTACAGTCCAAACTGGTTTACCTGCTGGCACATGATTCAGTGGAAGCTGCGAAGCGCTCTTTCGAATCCTTCGGCAAGGATCCTTCCTGGATAAAGGCCCGGGATAATTCCGAGAAAGACGGTAAAATAGTATCCCGGATCGAATCCGTATTTCTGAATCCCCTGTCATTTTCAAAAATACGATAACCCGGTTTAACAAAGGGGCCGCTCAACCAGGCTTTCCATATTACTGTCATACTATGAAAGACATCCTGACCGGCCTTCTTTTTGCCCTGTTGTGGTCTTCTGCCTCGGTGGTAACCAAGCTCGGGTTACAAACAGCTGAACCATTTGTAATCACCAACACCCGGTTTGCCCTCGCCGCGTTGCTGATGCTGGTCTGGGCGCATCTGGTACGACGTCAGCCACTGCCTGCTCCTGCCGAGTACCGGAAACTGCTGATTTACGGCATGCTGAACTCCAGTATTTACCTGGGCGCCTTCTCACTGGCCATGCGCTACACAACGGCTGGTCTGGGAACCCTTTCGCTGGCACTGAATCCGCTGCTGATCGCTATTATAAGTGCTGTTTTTCTGAAAAAAAAGGTCGGAAATGCGATCTGGACCGGCTTATTGCTGGGTATTACCGGTGTCGGCATAGTCACTTTCCCGGTTCTTCAGAACAGTACCGCCACTCCGCTCGGTGTAGGTCTTCTTTTCGGCAGCATGATTTCCTACTCGCTGGGGACGATTTACTTTTCGGGTATTACCTGGACTATTCCCAAGCTGGTTATCAATGGCTGGCAGATACTGTTTGGGGCATTGACCCTGTTGCCCTTCACCCTGGCACTTACAGATTGGGAAAACCACCAGTGGACCGCTTCATTCTGGACCACAGTTTTATGGCTGATTATACCCGTTTCAATTATAGCGGTACAACTCTGGCTGTACCTGCTGCATCAGGATCCGGTGAAAGCAGCACTGTGGCTGTACCTGTGTCCGGTACTGGGTTTTATTTATGCATGGCTGTTCCTTGGTGAGCCCATTACTTTATTTACAGTTACCGGAGGTGCGCTTGTTGTCGGCGGATTATATATCAGTCAGCGGAGATGAAACTCCGGCCGGGTCCGCTGTCACCTCAAAAAGTCCATTACCAGCTGATTGACTGTGTCTGCCCTTTCAAACATTACGAAATGCCCTGCTTTCGGGATCATTTTCAGTTGAGCGGCATGCATCCGTGAAGCACCATCTTCTGCTACTTTACGGGTCGGACCGCCATGCAAATACCGATTGGGAATCAGATTGTCATTTTCTCCAAAAATAATCAGGGACGGTTGTTTCACCTGTGGAAGATAGTCGTACACCGGCTCATCCACCATACCTCTGACTGATTGCGGGATTATGTAACAATACCCCTGAAAATCTGCAGCAGTACGCATAGCCAGGCGGTCGTCGATCATGAACCGGGCATCATCAGGCATAGTGTAAAAATTATAGGCCAGATTGGTTCGGATCTGCTCGGCAGTGGTCAAACGCACACCGTCTGAGGTCATGACCTGCCGGAACCACTCTTTTTCACCCTTGTTAAAAGTTTCAAAACCGGCAGGTGCCACCAGCACCAGTTTTTCAACCAGTTCGGGATAAGTGAGAGCGGCTACCAGGCTGATTTGACCTCCCATTGAATGGCCGGCGAGGGTCACCTTCTGAATACCCAGGCGGTCGCAAACTTCTTGTATGATTCCGGCGTAGAAACGCATAGAGCCTGAGTAGTTTTCCTTGCTGCTCTTGCCATACCCCGGCAGATCAATGGCAATACAGCGGTATTTTTCGCTCAGAACAGACACATTTTTCTTCCATGCGGGGTAATAACTCCCCAGTCCGTGAACAAACAGGATTGTCTGCCCGCCCTTGCCTTCATCGGCGTAGGCCACACGCATGCCGTCAGAAAGCTCCAGAAAACGGGTTTCAAACGGGTAAGGCAACTCGGCCATCTGACTCACCGACGGCGACTTGGGCAGGGCGCAGCCTGCGATGACCAGCAACATAAACAGTCCGAAAGAGTGCAGTATGGTACGCATGTTGTTTCAGTTTAGAAAATGAGCCATTTCATGCAGACAAAGCCTATCCAGGGATTTACAGGGCGGAAAGACTGTCCGCCGTTGGCCAGCCGGCTGTCGTAAAAATCACCGAGCCAGAGATGCGCTGCATGTGCCTCCAGTGTAAGAAAAGCACCCAGATCGTATCCAATTCTGGCATTGGCCTCGTACCCTATGAGATGACCACCCCCGAATGGCCTGACCTGTGAAAATGCGGCAGCCGCTCCGATTTTTGCATGTAATTTATTGGCTATCAGATCTTTGGATAAATTCAAAGTTCCACCTGTAACACCATATCCCATATTGGAAATATCATTGACAGCCGAAACAAACCGGTTCACCACATTCCCCTGTGGAAAAAGCAAGTAAGCGCCACTGCCGATAAATATACCTCCGGGAGACCCCCAGGTATTTCCGGTCATCACCCCGCTGTAACGGCCGTCAGTAATACCATTGGCATCGCCCGAGGTAAAAATCGCATCCAGCGTAATGGCATCACCGGTAGTTTGTCCGTACCGGTATCCTCCACGCAGGTTGGCACCGAGGCCACCAACGGTGGCTGTCTGGCGCCAGGCGGATTCACCTGTTTCCTTGCGCTGTGTAACGGTTCCGAAATTATAATTTACCCAACCAGAGAGCAGCCAGCGATCCATCATGAAGTCTTCATTCCTGGTAAAAAAACCACCCAGCCAGGCAATATTGGCTCTGTAAGGGTCGGCACCCAGCGGGAAGCGGAATGCTCCGTTGTACAGCGTCAGCGTGCTGGTCAGGCCCTGACCAAGTATACTGACTCCTCCTTTACCAGTAGAGCGGTCGCGGACAGCATACAGGGACGCACCCACATTCCATTTTTGGGTCAGTGTTTGCTGTGCACTCAACTCAAACAATGTAACGTCATCATTGAGTTCGACGTTATTCTCGTACAACTTGTAAAAACCACCCTTGAGTTTGGAGTAGTCCTTTTCCCTGCGCACCGAAATACCCACCCCGTCGGTTCCCCAATAAGCAAGCCGGTAGCCGGTATTGGTGAATTTATCGAAAATGGTGCGATACAGATCATGTGGCGTATCGTACATACGCTGCAGACCCAGATTGATTGTCCAGTGCTTGCGGGGAACGTACTCCATTTCCACATTTTGCGTCTGCAGATTTACCTGATCGGCACTGATGGCCGAGCCGAAATTGCCGCCAGCTCCATAGGCCACATCACCCCATGTCCAGTCTATCTCGAAAGAGGCCCTCAGGGTCACTTTGTTGTCGAAAATACGCGGGGAATAGATGAAAAAGGGCAAGAACCGTTGTTCGGCATAAAATCCGCGAATACTGTCGGAAGTGACCGTTGTATTCGAGCCAAACAACCTGCCGACTATCTGTCCCTTCAGGAAATCATTGGCAGGAAACCAGTTGGCAGCCACTCCCTGGTTGTAAAAATAGGCAAAAAACTGGAGTTCCCTGTTGGCCTTTGCGGGTATTGCCTTGTCAAAGGCCCTGAAGCCGGGGTTGTTTTCGGTTGTCTGTGATAAGAGCGCACTTGAAAACAGGAAAACAGACAGAATGGATAGAAACAGACGCATGGGAAAACTGTAATATGGGGTTTGCAGGCAAACTGTCTGCAAACCCCGGCTTTGAATTTATTTCACGCGTGTATATTGCTGGATATTTGCTGCACCCAGCGGAACGCCGCCGAAAGTAGAGCTGCCGAAACCGCCGGCTGCTGTTGCTGCACCGGCACCAATAGACGGTGTGGTTTGTACGATTTCGTACTTCATCCTGGTGTCGTTATCGGTTACCTCAAAGATACCTTCTGCCGTGATGGCCGTTGGACTGGTCTGATTCACCGTGATCGTGTAGATGTTTCCAACGCTGGATGGCGTTTGTACATACGTGCCTGTCAGCACTGTTTTGGAACCTCCTTTCCACTGATCAATGTTGTAGGTGCTGTTGGTGTTGAACGTAGCAACAATAGAATCGGCGAAGTTGGCGAGTATCGGTGCTACAGGGTAGGATTTCCAGGTGCCCTGAATGCCTTCGCGGCACTCGTTGCACACGCCGCCGCAGTCAACGCCGGTTTCATCCTGGTTCTGGATGCCGTCGCTGCAAGTGCCTTTGCTCTCTTCGTCTTTGCACGACTGGAAGGTAATGCCGGCTGCGAGCAGGCCAATCAGAAAGAATTTCAGTAATTTCATGTTAGTTGGATTGTTGATTGGTGAAAAACTGTTTGGTATGTATCACGCGCTCAGGTGCGCGCTGAAGTACTCCATGAATTGCTCCGGCTTCTCGATAAAGGGACTGTGACCTGTGTCGTTCATCACAATTTCCCTGTATTGTCCCCCCGCTTGTGTGTAACGATCCAGCACATGTCGGGTCTGACTCACCATGGGCTGTGGTGGATACACATCCTCACCCGGGTAGTTGGGAATAAACCCGAACTTGCCCAGGGTTCCCAGACAAAAAAGTGAGTTGTCGGAAACTATCTGATCGTCGGAACCCCTGATCCACAGTACAGGAGGTTTTGCCGGACTATCCAATAATCTCTCTACCGAATCATGTACATATTTGGGCGACATGGCGTTTACCGGCCCCAGCACTCCGGGAGCGGCAAACGGATAATTGGGGGAAGCTACCATATCACCGGGATACTTGTCGGGACCGATTTTTTCGCTGAGGAGTCCGTCAAGGAGCTCTTCTTCCCAGTGTGGAACAAAGGGAGGCTTCCAGTAGAAACTGTTCATCACTACACGGGGAGATGCCTGCGGATCTTCGGTCCCGCGGTATTTTTCTCCGATCAGACGGGCAAATGCAGGATTGACAATACCGCCGCCAGAACCTGCAAAATCAGGCCAGCAAGGCTGCCCGTCCACTGTTTTGGTTCCTCCAAATCCGAAAGGTGAGCCCGGATTCACCAGCGTAACCGATTTGATCCGCTGGCTGTCGGCAGCAGTGAGATGCAGTGCAACAGAACCACCCAGTGAATGACCCACCACATGATATTCCAGGATATCCAGGGCCTCCAGCAGGACAAGCAAATCGTCGGTGAAATCGCCCAGGCCGCGGGTCGCATCAATCAGGACATCCTCCGTATCGCCATAACCGCGCAGATCAGGTGCTATTCCGCGGAAACCGTCGGGAAGCATACCCATTATTTCATTCCAGAAAACAGAGGAAGAGGCATTACCGTGGATGAAAAGAACAGGAATACCGTTGTCGGGACCGCTGAAACGGACATGCACGTTCAGTCGGGGGGTCAGAATCGTTTGTGCAGAGGTGTTCATGATTTTTTTAGTTGATTTCTGTTAATTTTACCTGAGTCAGTCTTTGGGAGGCTTTCTATGGATTGAAAATATTTTGGCACCTTGAAGCGGGCGAGTTGCTCCCGGCAGTAATCTGACATAGCCTGCGGATCGAAGGCAAAGCCGGGATGCATGACCACAAAAGCCTTTCCTGCTTCTCCCCACTTTTCATCCGGAACACCCGTTACTGCCACCTCGGCCACACCGGGAAACTGGATGAGCACCCGCTCTATTTCAGCGGGATATACGTTCTCTCCACCGCTTTTATACATGTTTTTTATCCGGTCGACCACGAACAGGTATCCTTCCTCATCCTGATACAGTTCGTCGCCAGTTCTGAACCACTTGCCGTCGCTGGAAAACGCAGCTGCACTGGCCATCGGATTATTCCAGTAGCCGGGCATCACCATCGGCCCCCGGAGCCAGAGTTCGCCGGGGGCGCCCCCTGGCGGCTGGTCTTGTCCGTTTTCATCCACAATGCGTATCTGCACGTAGAAATTCGGCCGGCCGATGGAACCTTTTTTCCTGATGGCATCGTTTTGATGAAGGGAGGTGAGATTGGGCCCCACCTCTGTCATGCCATATCCCTGTCTGACAGGAACCTTCTTTGTGTGCCACTGCTCGATCAGCGGGATTGGCATGGGCTCCCCACCCACAATCAGGTAAATCATATCAGGGAAACTTGCCCTTTCAAAACCCGGATCGCGGGCAATCATCTGAAGTATAGTAGGTACTCCCATGAAGATAGTACATTGTTCACGCTGGAGAAGATCGAGTGCGGTGCCGGCGTCGAATTTCTTCAGCAGACAGACATACGCTCCATGGTGCAGAAAGGGCGTGATGAGTACATTCCAGCCACCTGTATGAAATGGAGGCATCACATTGATCGTACGGCTTTCTGTATTGACTATCAATGAAATAGCTGTATTTATGCTATTCCAGAACAGCATTTTATGGGTATAAAGTGCTCCTTTGGGAAATCCGGTGGTACCGGAGGTGTACAGGATAAACACAGGGTCGTCTTCCTGTACCTGTGCGAGTTCGACCCGCGAGTCTGCTGGCAGATACATAGCGGGATCAAGCAGTTTCTCAAGGTGTTCAGTACTGATAACAGGCACAGAAATTTCAGGCAACAGCCCGGTGAATTTATCCTCGGCAATCAGCAGTGCAGGTGCCGAATCCTGTATGAGGTATTCGATTTCGGCAGTTGCCAGACGGTAATTGAGCGGAACCAGTATGATACCCGCTTTTTGAGCAGCGGAGAACGCAATGATGTACTCAAGCGAAAACTCGGCGAGCACAGCAACCCGGTCGCCCTTCTGCAGATTATATACCGATCTCAGGTAGAAAACGAGCCGGTTTGCCAGCCGGTTCAATTGACCGTACGTGAGTGACCGGTCGCACTCATGCTCTCTGACAGCGACCTTTTCCGGACTGTAAACAGCCCATTTTGCAGACCAATCCTGTTGCCAGACTTCCATCATTACATTTCAAACAATGCGGCACCGAAGGCCAGACCGCCGCCGGAACCTACAAATACAACTTTATCACCCTTCTTCACCTTTCCTGCCCGCACCCACTGGTCGAACGCCATGGGTATGCAGGCCGAACCGGTGTATCCGAAGTCGTGCATGATGGTTGCGGCCCGTTCTCTGGGTACTCCGAGCCTCTCCATCGTTTCGTGGATCGAATTAATATTAATTTGAGTGAGGAAAAAATGATCAATGTCAACTGGATTTATGCTGTTTTTCCGGCATAAATCCACAATCATTTCAGTCCATATTTCGGGATTCAGTTCTTTGGGAAATCTTCTTACGAACTGCAGTTGATGTTCGTGCCTGTCTATCACCCCGTGATCAACAGGTTGGTGAGCGCCACCTGCATAGATACCCATCCAGCTGTTATACTGCCCCTGTGTAAGCAGGCGACTGCTCCGAAAGCCCTCTCCGTGCTCACTGGCCCCCACAATCACGGCACCGGCACCATCTGCAAATAGTGTTACCGTCTTCTTGTCTGCCTGATTCAGGTACTTGCTCATGGCATAAGCACCCACAACGAGAATATATCTGTACTGTTCATCAGATTGTATGTATTTGACGGCGACGTCAAGTGCTGTCACAAATCCCGCACAGGCAGTATTCAGGTCGAAAGTACCTGCATTGGTCATACCCATCCTGTCCTGTACTACCGAAGCTGTTGAA
>CAIYFY010000053.1 GCA_903925535.1 uncultured Bacteroidota bacterium
AGGGACGCATTCTCTCATGCCCAGACAACGATGAGGAAACGCGACCCGGATCCGAATATCTGGGCCGGATTTGTTCTGATTGAGTAATTATGGCCGGCGATTGTATAATCCGGGATGATTGACCGACATTTGTCGCTGATATGCTGTTATTTTTCCGAGTCATGCAATTCAACATCTCCTTCTCCACTTTTTTAAATGCCCCATTGAACGCGGTATTCAAAAAGTACACGCACCCGGCACCAGTTTTCGGTATTCGTTGGGCGATTGTCCGACCCGTTGTTTGAAAAAGCGGGAAAAATGGTGCGGATATTTGAATCCCAGTTCATAGGCGATCTCACTGACAGATCTGCCGGGAACAAGTATTCTGTCCTTCGCCAGTTCAGTCACTTTGCTCTGAATGAAGTCCTGTGCAGATTTTCCGGTTTCTTTTTTTACCAGATCACCGAAGTAATTGGCCGACAAATTGAGTTCGCCGGCAAAATAGGCGACGGAGGGCAGACCAACAGTTTGCGGTTTTTCTGACTGGAAATACGCATTCAAAAGGCTTTCGAATTGAGCCAATATACCACTACTGACATGCTCACGTGTGATGAACTGCCGTTCGTAGAAACGGATGCAATAGTTGAGCAATAACTCTATGTGGGAGATAATCAGCATTTTGCTGTGTTTGTCAACAGCGTGCTCCAGTTCGTATCCGATTTTGGCAAAACAGTCATTAACAATATTTTTCTCCCGTTCAGACAGGTGGAGTGCCTCGTGCGATACGTACCCGAAGAACGTGTATTCATGCATTCGTCGGCCAAGAATACTGCCCCGGAGCAGATCCGGATGAAAAATCAGTGCCGTTCCTTTGGGCTGATATAGCCCCATACTGCTGTCGCCATGTATCACCTGTCCGGGCGCGAGAAAGACGAGAGTGCCTTCCTGGTAATCGTATGTATTTTTACCATACCTGAGGTCGCCGCATTTTACCTCTTTTAAAAATACAGTGTAAAATCCGAAATAAACGGAAGGAGCATGTCTCGGACTGGCTTTCGACAAATCAACCACACTCGCCAGCGGGTGATGGGTTTCATTGTTGTTGAATCTGTTGTAATCGCTTACTGATTCAAATCGAATGAGATTTTCCATATCAAGATCCTGTTTTCGATTCAAAGTTATTCCAATAATATGAACTGACACGATTTGTACGTCTGAATCAGTAGTATTGGTAGCAAAAGCCGTAATCTGTGTATGGAGTGGACCGAATATTGGTCAGACCTTTGTAGCCTCCGGCAAACATTCATTTCAAAAACGACAAAATGATGAAGCATTTACTCCTCCCTATTATTCTCATTCTCTCTGTTTATACCCGTATAACGGCACAGGAACATTCCGTTTTCCCCAGGGGACAGATGTCTGAACCTGTCCACCATACGGGAACAGTCTGGCTCAACGAATTGAACCACTCCGACAGCATATTCAGCTACAGTATCGCGCATGCCACTTTCAATCCGGGCTCCAGACTGGATTGGCATACCCATCCCGGCGGACAAATTCTGATGATTACCAGTGGAACAGGATTTTACCAGGAGAAAGGCAAGCCAAAACAAACCGTACGCAGTGGAGAGATAGTCAAGTGTGTACCAGGTATTGAACACTGGCATGGCGCCACGCCTGATAGTGAATTTTCCTATCTTGCAACAACACCCACACAGAAAGGGCGTACTGTCTGGTTACATAAAGTGAGTGATGAAGAGTACTTCGGACCATCAACAGGTACAACACCTGTCAAGAATCCGGAACAGGAACTGATCAGTCTTTCGCGGGAGAAATGGCGCTGGATGGCTGACCGCAATGTGGACACGCTGGCAAAACTGTTTGACGAAAAGGCCATCTTCGTTCACATGGGGGGTACCATGACGAAAGATCAGGAGCTTGGAATTATAAAAAGCGGTGGCATTCATTACAAGCAGGCTGATATTGAGGAGGTATCCGTAAAATTTATTGACAATACAGCGATATTGCTGAATAAAATCAGGCTCCTGGCCGTTGTTGGAGGCAAAGAGGTGATAAATCCTTTCTCTGTTACGGAAGTATATGTGAACCGCAACGGGAAATGGATGCTGGGTTCCATGTCGTTTACAAAGTTGATTACACCTCAGGAGTAAGGAGGATTGGCTGAAAAACTACCATCTTGACATCAGGTATTATGCCCTATCTTTGTGCATATTAACTGTCTGGCTGGTCTGAAAGCCATAATGATGTCAAGATGAAGTTTAAAGTCTCCGTTTCCACCCTGTTCAACTCCTCCCTCGAACGCGCTTTCAAAACACCCATGCTCTGTGATGTATCCAAAGTACACACAGGCTACGGTGTCATGCCGCGTATCACGCAT
>CAIYFY010000054.1 GCA_903925535.1 uncultured Bacteroidota bacterium
CCCACAAAAAAAAAGGCCCCCTTACGGGAGCCTTTGCAGAGGGTAAAAGGGTAAAAATACAAAGGGTTACTTCGTCCTGGCCAGGCGGAACCCCACGCCGTTGACGCGGTAGCCGGGCGCGCCGTTGCCGCGAAGCGCCACCCGGCAGAGCCGCGGGAAGAAGTTCCACGACCCGCCGCGAACGACGCGGTTGGAGCCACTTGAAGGCCCCTGTGGATTGGTCTGTGAACCGGAAGAATAGCTGCCTTTCCAGTCTGAGCACCATTCATAGACATTGCCACTCATATCGTGCAGGCCCAGTGCATTGGGTGTATTCAAACTGCCAACAGGCACTGTTTTCTGGCGATAGGTGCCTGCAACCGAGTAAGATTTCTTGTAGTCCTTACTGGCATCAAAATTCATTTCATCCGGGTCGGCGATATTCTTGCCATTTCCAAACAACACCTGTTTCCCGCCACCCCGGGCGGCATATTCCCACTCTGCCTCGGTGGGCAGTCGGTAATTGCGTCCGGGATACAACTTGTTCAACTCGTTGATGAAAGTCTGTACATCCTCCCAGCTGACACTCTCCACGGGGCAGTCGTCGCAATTTTTGAAACTTGAGGGATTCTCACCCATCACCTGTACCCACAACTTTTGCGTTACCTCGTATCTTCCGATGTAGAAGTCACTGATTTTAACCTCATGAGCAGGCGACTCGTCGCTATCACAATCCTTTTGTTCACTGGTGCAACCCATGGTGAAAGTGCCACCGGGTACGAAAACCATCCCATCATCGTTGCGTTCGCTGGGCTTTTTTTCAGCTTCTGTACAGTAGCGGCCTCCCGGGCAATAGATTTTCGTGTAGCGTTCACTGTTTCCGGTGCGCTGTGCTTCCTTCCAGACGTTATCTTCCTGAATGATGCTCATCAATCGCTCTGCATCAGCACGGTAGCGGCCTGATTTAAAGGTGTTGAGGTAAAAATCAAGGGCATCAATGGTGTTTTCATTCCGGGCATTGTTCCATGCCCTTGTATCTGCATCGTTCACGGGTATCACCGGTTCAGTGTTGCACGCACTTTTGGATACAAAAACAAAGTCACCGGCAGTTGATGCATCGAAATCGCCAAAAGTGGGATTCTGGGCGGCATCGTATTTGAGGTAATCAGAAAACATCACCTGCACCGAAAGCAGCCCGTCGTCGCCGCCGTTTGTTTTCAGGGCGGCAATCCAGCGCTGGGCAAATATACTCCTGGACGGTACACGTTCATCGCCGCCGGCAGTCAGGTACTTCCTTGTCTTTGACTGATCGGGGAAGGCCCGTTTCATTTTCTCGGCACACAAGTAGTCTTTCGTTTCCCACTCGGGTTTAATATCGTCGTCGTCCTTGTGTGCGCCAAAAATACCGGAATAGCAGGCGTCTATGGCCACCAGCACCCGGTTGCAGGGGATTGATTTGGCCATGGTACGCAGTTGTGAGTGTGAGTACCAGCTCTCGTAGGTATCATCCTTTTTGCGACCATTGCCGGGTATCAGATATCCTTCCTCGCCATCCTTGTCGTGTACTCCGTGCATGGAAAAAAACAACAACAATTGATCTTTTGGGCCATAGTACCTGTTTTTGTATTTTGCCAGTGTTTGCACCATGATACTCTTCGTGGTAGCAGTCACAATTTCTGTCTCAAAGTTGTAATTGTTCTTCAACAATTGCGATATTTCATTTGCTTCCGCTTCCGTGTAGCCCAATCTGTTCCAGCCATTCTCGTAGTCAGAGCATACGAAAAACACCGCATAGTCCTTTCGGGTCTGTCCGTGAAGGGCAAATGCAAACATCAGAAACAGAGGCAAAATTTTGTACTTCATCTGTTCAGTCATTTTTGAAGAATGAAGAGATAACCCTGCTTACATAACCGCCGAGCAGACTTTCAATCAGGGTAAAAATGGCAGTAAAACTGGCAAGTGAAAGTGCGAGAATCACCCTCGCCTCAATCAGGAAAAAGAGCGAAAGCATATAAGCTGCAACGGCAAGATAGGAAAACCGGACAAGCGGCCCGGATACATACCGCCGGGCCTGTACTCCCTTTTTGTGTGACTTCAGATAATCATCAAGCACCATATACAGAAAACCCGCCAGGGTCGGCATGAGAACACTCAAACAGGCAAACCCGTACTCATTATTGAACCCGCCGGTACTCCAGTGATACAACAGGCGGCCAGCTACCAGCACCTTGCCCATAATCAGCAAGATCAGCATGCGCACCTTGAAAGCATCCTCCCTGACCATCTTTTTGGCTGAAGAGCGGTCGGGATGCTCCGGCAGGCGGCTCACACAATCGAGCAGCGCACTGGTGCAGCGGGCGTGTTCACGCGAGTATTCCTCGAACTGCAGTTGTCCGGTGTTCCACATTTTTCTGGTTTGTTCTATCCGGGCACTCAGGGCAGTGGTGGCATTGGCTACCTCCGCCATGCCGGCTTTTTCGGCATACTCAAGCGTGGCGGCGATAGCGGCAGGCAGCTCACCCGCGCCAATCAGCGTTTTAAGATCGTTGAGCGTCATAATTTATTGAGATATTCTTTAAGCTGGCTCTGAAAATCCCTGTGAAAACTGTTGATATAATCGGAAAAATCCGGTTCCATATCGAAATATCCGCTTGCTCTTGGCTTATATACCCCTGAACCGAATTTGCCCGACAGCGTACCGGTCAGCGCATTGCTTCCCTCCTGGTAGGTAAATTTGAACTCCAGTCTTTCCCTGCGCATGTCATTGCAGGAAATACCCATGGAGTTCATCACATCGCACCAGAGCGACTGATTTTCATTTGTCAGCACGACCCTGCACAGGTTTTCCACCGTTAAAGTCATAGCCGCGCCGTTTTTTGTTACATTCAGTTCTGGCGTTCGGTCATAACATCGGGTGACTCCATACTGCTGCCGTATGAACCTTTCGATTGCACTGAACACCTCGTCAGTTCCGAGTTGTTTCTGGACGAAGGTTGTTCGCTTGCCGGTCACTTTTTTGACTGGCGCAGGCGAGATGGGAATATTGAAGTTAATATCTGCCCTGCATTCCCCGATTTGTTCCCTGGACACAACTTTCCCTTTTTTAACGCCAGCGGCCACAAAGAAGCACTTGATGTACTCTCCGGCAGCATCTTTCACATAAATCTGAACATTCCCCTGTTCAGGCGGAATCTCCATGAAATCAACAAACGTCAGGAACAGTTTTTCCTCGAGAGAGGCCCTGTCAGGAGAGGACTGAAAATCTTTTTTCACCTGAGACCACATCGAGATTGCCGTATCCAGATCGGTGGATTTCATCAGCAGGAACATTTCAAGTTCCGTACTGTCATCTTTCAGCCTCAGTTTGTCAAACCGGAGTGCCCGACCGAGACCGGTTTTATCCAGCCAGCGCTGATATTTTTCTGCCTTCTCATTAAAAAATGCAGCATCGTCACTGTTGAATGTGATTTGTGCATTCAGAAATGAGCAAAAAAGAAGAAGAGCGGCAGTTACGGGGAGCGTTTTTGAAATAATCATGGGTATGTACTTTATATTTGGGAATAATAGAATTCAGGCCCGGACAGGATACATTGTCAGGGGCGAAGATATAAAATAATGCTGTGATATGCTAACGGGGTGATTTTTAGCCTCAATCCTCAAACAAATTCATCTTTGTCCCGTTCATCTCCTTCAATTTGGCCCGGTAAACCTTGTTAGGCAGATACGGCCGACCGTGTTTCGCCTGGTGGTAGGCCATACGGCAGGGATTGCAGCAGAAC
>CAIYFY010000055.1 GCA_903925535.1 uncultured Bacteroidota bacterium
AACCGGGCATCATCATTTTGGGTGATTATTCTGCCGGCAAACTTAGAGGGAACCAAACTGGCGAAACGACCGTTCGGGATAGAACGGGATAGAACGGGATGAAACGGGATAGAACGGGATAGAACGGGATAGAACGGGACGAAACGGGATGAAATACAGGGCATATTCCGAAAAGTGCCTACATTTGCCAATAAAAACTGTTAATTCAACTCTTTTTTAGTTATGAAATACCAGCTTGTTATTCTGCTCCTGCTATTCAACCGGATACTTCCCTGCCAGACTGCTTTCTCGCGAGGCAGTGATTATGCCGTCTTCTTCTATGTAACCGATTTCGCACCGGGTATTATCAGTCTGCCCGAAACAGAGCGCGAGTGTAAAGCCC
The DNA here is from genome assembly GCA_903925535.1 of uncultured Bacteroidota bacterium. Classification (GTDB taxonomy): domain Bacteria; phylum Bacteroidota; class Bacteroidia; order Chitinophagales; family Saprospiraceae; genus M3007. The sequence goes on from CAIYFY010000055.1 coordinate 383, forward strand.
TGAAAACAGAGCTGGAGCTCAACTATGGCTTCAGGTGCGAGCTCGTTCCCAACCCGAGTCAGGAGACGATCAAGAAAACACTGGCCCGCTACAACCAGACCGTGAAGGCCAATGATCAGGTGCTGTATGTCTTTTCCATGCACGGGTACTACGACAAAACAAACGACCTGGGCTATCTGGTGGCAGCCGACGGCAAGCCGAGGAGCGATGACCCTTATGGTGAAACGTTCCTGAAGTACGTTGATCTTCGCCCCTATTTCTCGGCTTGCAAGGCTAAGCATATCCTGGTGGCTATTGATGCCTGCTACTCGGGGTCTTTTGCCGAAATAAGGAACAGAAAATTGCCCGAAGCGCCTGTGTATGAAGAGACGGAATGTACAACCAGATTAAGAAGAAGTTTTGATTACAAGGGGCGACAGTACCTCACCTCCGGAAACAAGGAGGAGAGAACACCCGCCAAATCGGCATTCGCCGCGCAATTCCTCGAAACTTTGCGCAAAGATTACAGCAGCAACAATAAAATGATCTTCTTCGATGATCTGGCCTATCAATTGGGCAGAGCCGGGTCAACCAGCCCGGAAGATGGTTCGTTCACCGGTCATGAACCGGGTTCATCCTTCGTTTTCGTAAGGAAAGACGCCTGTGTGAAATTGTCAGACAAGGACAGCGATGGTATCCCGGATGAAAAAGACGGATGCCCTGAAAAGTGGAGCAGCAATCCTTCCGGTTGCCCGGATGAGGACATGGGCGTGAGCGATACAAGCGCAGATCTGGCAGCATGGAGAAAGGCAAAAGAGGAAAACAGTATCGCATCATTCAATAATTACCTGATCCGCTTTCCGGAAGGAGAATTCCGGGAGGAAGCAGTACTGAAACTCAGGGAACTCGAACAAAAACTGAAAACAGACAAGGATAATACTGCCTGGCAGATCGCTGAAGAAAAAAACAGCCGGGAAGGGTATCTCGACTACCTGGCAAGGTACCCTGCCGGATTGCACGCAGAGGAAGCACGCAAACGATCGGAGAACCCCGACAAACCGGATTTTATGGTGCTGATACCTGGAGGAACTTTCAATATGGGTAGTGAAAATGGTGACAGTGATGAAAAACCGGTTCACAAGGTGGAAATTAGTGCCTTTTATATGGGTAAATTCGAGGTGACAGTGGCTGATTTCAGGGCCTTTGTCAATGCGACAGCTTACCAGACAGATGCCGAAAAAGGAGATGGAAGCTACGTATGGCAAAAGGGCAAATGGGAAAAGAAAAGCGGTATCAACTGGCGCAATGATGCGGAAGGGAAAGTTGCCCAGGACAACCATCCGGTGATTCATGTAAGCTGGAATGACGCCAAAGCATATTGCGAATGGCTGTCGAATAAATCCGGACAAGTATACCGGTTACCAACGGAGGCAGAGTGGGAATATGCCGCTGGTAATGGTGCAAAACATACGAAGTACAGCTGGGGTAATGACCAGCCATCTGGCAGAAAAGGAGGTAGTTTGGCCGATGAAACAGGTGCTGAGGCTTACAACTGGAATAAAACAGCAGAAAATATATTTCTCGGCTATAATGATGGCTACAAATCAACAGCGCCTGTCGGCAGTTTTCTGCCCAATGATTTTGGTTTGTACGATATGACAGGCAACGTCTGGGAGTGGTGCTCTGACTGGAAAGGCGATTATTCTTCCGGTTCACAGACCAATCCACAGGGGCCTTCCAATGGCTCCCCCCGCGTCTTACGCGGCGGGTCGTGGCTCAGCCTCCCGCAGGTCTGCCGGGTAGCGGTTCGCAACTACGGCGCACCCGGCCGCCGCTACAACGACGTGGGGTTCCGTCTTGCCAGGACAAAGTAACACTGTGCTTTTTTACCCTGTTACC
>CAIYFY010000056.1 GCA_903925535.1 uncultured Bacteroidota bacterium
AAGCAGTAGGCGCGGCCTTCCAGCTGGGCATCGGCGCTGGCACTGAGGATGGTCTTTTGCTGCTTGCTGATGAGTTCGGCGGTGATATGGCGCTCGCCGGAGTGAATATGCTGAAAAAAGGCAGCGGTAAACAAGTTACAGCCGGTAAGCGGGCGGAGCCAGCTCTGGTCGCGGCGCAGTTGTTCCCAGGTGCGGGCCTTCAGCTGGCGCCCGTGTACGGTGCTGTCGTCTAAGGCGTCGAACAGCCTGAATGCCTCGCCGAGTTCTTTCGCGTCTGAGTCATTCGCGGATGCGCTTTCCCCGAAAAGGGTCAGTTGCTTCTTTTCCCGCCACGCTTTATTTTGTTTGCGGAGTGCTTTGGCTTCTTCCTTGTCGTCGCCTGCCATTTCCTTGAATGCCTCATCGGGCAGGCCTTTTTCCACGATGCTCAGATCGTGTACGCCCACGAGGCTGTTCCCGCAGCGTATTTTGTGCTGCAGGAAGCTCAGCGGGCGCCCCGGGTAGTGGCTTTCGAGCCACAGGGCTACCTGACACAGTTCCACCGCGTCGGGGTTGAGGTCCACACCATAGATGCAGTGTTCGATGACCTCGCGCAGACTGGCGCGCACAGCGGATACGGCGGGCTGATCTCCTCCTGCGCGCACCCGCGCATGCTCCAGCGCGATGCGGCGGGCTGCCGCCAGCAGGAAGTGGCCGGAACCGCAGGAGGGGTCGCATACTTTCAGTTGCAGCAGGGCTTCCGCCTGTTTGTTTGCATCCTTTCCCGCCTGGCGGAGGCGTTCGGCCATCACCGGTTCCAGGGCGCTTTGCAGGAGTTCAGCCACCAGATCGTGCCGGGTGTAATAGGAGCCGGTCGTTTTCCGCTCGGTAGCCCGTATGTAGGAAAAGGTCATTTTTCCGCCTGCTTCCTGAATAAACGGGTGCAGATCGAGGAGGCTTTCATAGACGGAGCCGAGTTCTTCTACATCGAGGCTGCGGTAGTTGATGCGCCGCCGGGTTTGGGTAGCGCGGTCTTCCCAGGTATTCAGCCGGTGGAGCGCATCCAGCAGCACGCCGTTGTGCAATTCGGCTGTTTTCAGTGCCTGCAGGGCTTCCGGATGGAACAATTCGCCGTCGAGCGGGGTGATACCGAACGGCTTTCCCTGTGCTTCGCTTTCAAAAATGCCGAAGGTGACTAACAGCTCTTTCCAGATATTGTGTGCCTGTGCGTCGCAGCGTCGCCGGAGCGCAGCCATTTCCCGCAGCCGGTTCATGCTGTAATGCTGTCGGTAAACGGCCCGGATGCGCCTTTGTTCGGGCGTGGCGGCCGCTTCTTCGCCGAAAATCAGTTCCCGTTCCTCTGCCACAAGCAGGAACAGCAATCGGTAAATCAGGCGGCGCAACTGCCGGTTGTATTCCTCCGGTGTGAGATGCCCTTCGTTCATCTTTTGTCTGAGCGCCTCATTGTCTCGGTGCTGGAGGAACCCGTTTCCGAGCAGTTCGAGCGCTTCCATGACGGCGTCGCGGAGTCCGTCGCGAATCCGGTTTCCTTCTTCCAGTCCCTTCTGATGCCAGATTTCGAGCAGACATTGTGCGGGGTTGTTTTTTTCTGCGCGCAGGCGGGTAGCGTGCAGGAGGCGGTACAGGAGGATGAACTCGGAATAGCGGCCTTCTTCAAAAATGCGTTGAAGGTTCCATTCCGCGTACTGCTGCTTTTTGAGTCGCGCATTGTCGCGCAACAGCCGCAGTGTCACACCATTGCTGAGAATTCCGTACAGAAACTCTTCTTTTCTGTTGAGGTATTCCTGCATCAGGGCATGTGGGGTCAGCCTTTCCACGCCGGCCCGCCTTTTGTCCGGATCCTGCCTGAAACCGGCAAGATGTATCGGAGCGCCCGTTCGGCTGTCGCGGTGACTGATATGGTATTGGTGATTTTCGATGGTTTCTCCCTGTGGCTGATACACCGGATCGTACCCGAGAAGCGCCAGGAGTGGCTCGAGCCAGAATCTTCGAGTATCGCTGGTACCCGATTCGCCCTCCGGTACGCGCTCCATCCGGCTTTTGAAAACCTGATAGAGCGAACGCGCTTCCGACCATGCCCGCACGATGGCGTCGGCGAGTCGTTCACCCCGGGGAAGGTCGAAATCAGCATCGCGCTGCCCGGGCAGGGCATCCGGGTTGGCAATAATTTCTGGAGATAGCAGGGAGCCTTCGAGTTGTATCATGGATCAGGCAGTTGGGGTATCGGGTAACAGGATGAATACCCCAAGCAGGTCGGGGGGCAGCACAGGTGAAACGCTGGTGAACGCGGCTTCGCCGGATATTTTTTTCCGGTAGCGGTCATGGGCCTCTACGGCATGGTCGGCGCGTTGCCGGGCCACTTCGAGAATAAGGGGTTGCAGCGTTTCGTAGTCTTTGAGGGCAAACTCGAGCAATCGTGCGCGTCGGTTTTCAGGTACATTCTCGCTGATTTCGGTGGCGAGCATCAGCGAACGCGCACTGTCTGTGTCCAGCACTTCCGGTTCTGTGGCAGTGCCGCTGAAGCCCCACAACAGCATTTCCTCGGCCAGTTGCTGAAGGTTGCCATTTTTCTGTTGCATGCGCGAGCGTACGCGCATGAGGTAAAGCGTTACCGGCTTTTGCACTGATTTTGTGAAAACGGCAGCAGAGCGTCCGATACGGGCATTGTTGACGCCGTTAAAGGCCAAATGGAGTACCGAATGACAGAGTTGCTCTACAAAAGGATGGTTTCGTCCGAGGTATTTCATTCCTGTTGGTACGGGGGAAAAAAACGACACATCGAGCTTTTCATCGGCGGCGCTCAGTTC
>CAIYFY010000057.1 GCA_903925535.1 uncultured Bacteroidota bacterium
CAGCCGAACCCGTTTGTGAACAAGACGTTCATCGGTTTCCACCTTCCGGAAGCAGCTGCAGCTACGTTGACAGTGTACGACGAGACAGGCCGCGTGGTATTCACGCAGAAGGGTGACTTTGCGAAGGGCTACAACGCCATCGCACTGGATCGCGCACTGCTGAACACTGTAGGCGTGTTGTACTACACAGTGGCCACAGAGAATGCTTCTGCCACGCGGAAGATGATACAGAGCAAGTAGTAGTAGTGGGACATAAATAACAAGGCCCGGATAATCCGATTAGTCGGATTGTTCGGGCCTTTTTTAATTATACGCAGTGAAAAAAACAACTGCGCCGGGAAAAAGTTATAGCAGGAGAGTCATGCGGTTATACTCCGCATGATTACTCAAAAATTACTGGTGAAAAAGAGCAGCGATACTCTTGTGTTCTACGGTATTTCTGATTGCGCGCGCGAAGAGGCTGGCTGTAGGGAGTACCTGAATTTTATCGGATTTTCGCTTCAGCGGAATTGTATCGCATACAATCAATGATGATAGTTGCGAATTTTCGATGTTTTCGTAAGCCTTCCCTGAAAGAACAGGGTGCGTACAAATTGCCCGAACCGATTTCGCTCCCTTTTCGATGAGCGCATCGGCGGCCTTGCAGAGCGTGCCGGCTGTATCCACAAGATCGTCAACCAGTACCACATCAGCACCTTTAACGTCGCCAATAACGGTCATGGAGGCTACTTCATTGGCCTTGGTACGGTACTTGTCGCAGATGACGAGTTCTCTCCCGAAGTGCTTGGCATAAATACGTGCTCTTTTAACGCCACCCACATCCGGACTGGCGAATATGGTGTTGGACAGATCTCCCTCTGCCAGGAAAGGAACGTAAATAGCCTCGGATTTCAGGTGGTCAACAGGGATATCGAAGAAGCCCTGTACCTGATCGGCATGCAGATCCATCGTCATTACCCGGTTGGCACCGGCTGCTGTGAGCAGATTGGCAACCAGTTTGGCACTGATGGGTACGCGGGGTTTATCCTTTCTGTCCTGCCGTGCATATCCGAAATACGGTATAACTGCAGTGATGTACCCGGCAGATGCACGCTTGGCGGTGTCAATCCACAGGAGGAGTTCCATCAGATTGTCGTGCGGCATACAGGTACTCTGAATGAAGAACGTGTAGGATCCCCTAACACTTTCATTGATGATCGTCTGCATCTCACCATCGCTGAAGCGCGCAAGTTGCGAATCGCTGAGCGGTGAATCATAATGCTTCGAAATGCTCTCAGAGAGTTCTCTGGAGGCGGAGCAGGAGAATAGTTTTATCTCAGGCACTTGAAAGAATTTGGTAAACGCGAAGTGTGGAATGAAGCGCACGGCAAAGGTATAAATTCTGTTTTAGCAATAATCATGCAAATTACGGTCATATTATATTTTTGTAAACTTGAAAATTAAGGAATGAGATTACCTTTGAGCGCCTTTGTTCACTAAAATAACTGTCAGACAGATGATCCGACAAATCAACTACTTGCGCAGCCTGGCGGTTGCGACCATCCTGCTGACCTTCAGCGGTGCTGTTTCTGCACAGGAGTATCGTGAAGCCCGTGAAAATGCGCTTCAGTACCTGCGTGCAAATTATCAGCAATTCGGTCTCACTCAGAATGATGTGGCCGATCTTCAGATTACGGATGCTTATCAGAGCAAACACAACCAGCTCACCCACGTCTGGATACGCCAGCAACATCAGGGTATTCCCGTTTTCAACGGCCTGATAGGCCTTCACGTGGCTTCAACGGGCAAAATTTACCATCTCGGTCACCGTTTTGTATCCGAGCTGGACCGGAAGGTCAACGCAACAAGTCCTTCCATGAGCGCTGCACAGGCGGTATCCATGGCGATGTTGCATCTGGGGATCAAAGATGCTGCGCCTTCGCTCAAATCCAGAATCAACGACAGAAACTGGGTTTTCGAGGGTGGAAATGTCTCCAGAAAGGAAATACCGGTGAGTGCCAATTATGCAAAGATGGATGACGGCACGGTGAGACTGTCCTGGATGATGGTCATTGATCAGGTAAATACCTCTGATTTGTGGACACTTTGTGTGGATGCGCAAACCGGAGAGATTGTAGAGAAAATCAACCACACTGTTTATTGTGTGGCTGGTCACTTTGGCCATGGCGCTGCCGATTGCCCGGGATACACAGAGGAGACCAATACTGTATCTGTTCCGACAGCTCCTGCCTCTCTGGCTGATGCGACATACAATGTATTTGCACTTCCGGCGGAATCACCCAGTCATGGTCCTCGCCAGCTGGTGACCAATCCGCATGATGTTGTAGCCTCTCCATACGGCTGGCACGACACCAATGGTTCCGAGGGCGCAGAGTACACATACACGCGCGGGAATAACGTCTGGTCGTTCGAAGACCGTTTTAACGACAACACACCGAACGCAGCCGAGTCGGCAGATGGCGGAACAGGTCTGGTTTTCAACTTTCCTTTCAGCGAGCTGGCCACTCCAGTCGAGAACAAAGAAGCTGCCATCACAAATCTGTTCTACATGAACAACAAGATGCACGATATCACCTATCGCTACGGATTTGATGAGGAGGCCGGCAATTTCCAGTTCAACAACTACAACAAGCCTGGTCAGGGTAACGACCATGTGCTTGCTCAGGCACTTGATGGTGCTGACCTGGCTACTCCGACGCTGAATAACGCGAACTTTTCTACTCCGCCTGATGGCACATCCGGTCGTATGCAGATGTTCCTGTGGAATACAACCGGTGGTCGCCTTGTGCAAGTAAATGCTCCGGGCGTCATTGCCGGAAGTTACTATGGCGGACAAGGAGGATGGGGCGGCTCCATTACCAACACGCCCACTACTGCTGAAGGTGTTTTTGTAAACGATGGAGTCGAGCCCACTACCGGGTGCGAACCACCTACCAACAACGTAGCAGGTAAAATTGTTATGATTGACCGTGGAGAGTGCGAGTTTGGCTACAAGGCTTATCTGGCGCAACTCGCAGGTGCTTCAGGTTGTATCATTTGCGACCATGAAGCGCCTCCTAAAACCGGTTTTGGCCCGGGTGCCTACGGTGCCCAGGTAACAATTCCGACTGTATGGATGAAAAAAGGCGACTGCGCCCTGCTTCGTCAGTATGCAGGTGCCGGACTTAATATTTCGCTTGTTCAGCCGGTGGTGAACGGCCCCGAATTTGTTGACGGCGACTTTGATAACGGTATTATCGCGCACGAGTACGGCCATGGTATTTCCAATCGCCTGACGGGCGGTCCGAGCAACACAGGCTGCCTCGGTAATGCCGAACAGATGGGCGAGGGATGGAGTGATTTCTTTTCACTTGTGATGAGTGTTCGCCCGGGGGATGTAGCTACCACTAAACGCGGTGTGGGTACATTCGTGTTCGGACAACCCAACGACGGTAATGGCATCCGCCGTTATCCCTACAGCGCTGATATGAACATCAATCCGATTACTTTCTCAACTGTTGCTGAAAATCCGCAGGTTCACGCCCTGGGTGAGGTATGGACATCCATGATCTGGGATCTCTACTGGGCAATGGTGGAGAAATACGGATATGATCCTGATTATACCAACCCGAACAGCGGTAACGCCCGCACCATTCAGATGGTAATGGACGGAATGAAGCTGCAACCGTGCGGTCCTGGCTTCCAGGACGGCAGGGATGCCATCAGGCTCGCCAATGAGATATATTACAATGGTGCAGATACCTGTCTGATCATGAGTGTTTTTGCCCGGCGCGGACTGGGTGTGAACGCCAGTCAGAACAGTCCGGAAGATGGTACCGACGGACTGGAAAACTTCGATCCGATTCCTACCTGCGTAAAAGAACTCAAAATTGAGAAAATTGCTGTAACACCTGAAATTGAGGCCGGCGAAACCGCGCAGTTCCAGATTCGCGTAACCAACCACAAGGGAGCAGCTGCGCCCAGCGTGGTGGTAACCGATAATCTGCCGAACGGGCTTTCATTTGTATCAGCCTCCAATGGCGGTACTGCAGTGGGAAATACCGTAGTGTGGAACCTCGGAACTATGGCCGACGGACAAGTAATTACCCTGAATTACACACTCAAGTCTGATCCGAACCTGGCTTCATCACCCTACTTCTACGACCCGGTTGAGACAGAAGACAACTGGTTCTCCCTGAGCCTTGATCCTGTGAACGTGGAACTGTTTGCACTTCAGACAGACGAAGCAAAGGTGGGAGATGCTGCTTTCTTTGCCAATGAATCAACTACACTGGCAACTGATTTTGCACTGGAATCTGCCCAGCAGGTAACCATTTCAGGCACGCAGCCAGTACTTCGTTTCTGGCATAAATTCAACACAGAGCCGAGCGCCGACGCAGGATTCGTTGAATTCCGTGATGACAATGCTCCAAATCCTGTCTGGAGGCGCGTAACCTCTGATGTTACTTTCAGAGACGGCTACACAGGTCGAGTAGCCTACGGTACCTTTGCTCTGCCCAATCACTACGGATTCTCGGGTGCTTCCGGTGACTGGGTGCGTTCTTACTTTGATATGAGCGAGTATGCCGGAAAAACCATCTCTTTCCGTTTCCGTTTTGGTACCGATGATAATACCGGTCCGGCAAACGGAGGCTGGTGGGTTGATGCCGTCGAATTCATGGATATGTTCAACTACAATACCGAGGCTTGCGTGACTTCGGGTTCCGAGCAGCACTGCGCCATCGCCAAGGCGCGCGGGGTAATCGTAAATCCGGCGACTGTAGGAACAGACGAGGTTGTTTTCAGCGACAATCCGTTGTATGTGCAGCCAAATCCGGCCAGCGAGTTCTTCTCCGTAACCATGACAGATGATATCCAGGGCGATATCGTATTCTCCCTGACCTCTACGGATGGCCGCAAGGTAATTTCCCGTCAGGTACAGGGCGTTTCAAACGGACAAATTCTCACGTTTGACGCGCGCAATCTTCCTTCAGGCATGTACATCCTGCAAATGGAAAGTACGCAGAAGAAGGGAACTGCCAAAGTGATGATTCGCTAGTCGAAACTATAGACACAATATAAAAGCCCGGCTTCCATACACAGGAGGCCGGGCTTTTGATTTTTGGAAACAGGAATCAGGAAAGCGAGTTGACTATAGTAGCAAAGTCATCTGCTTTCAGCGAGGCACCGCCAATCAGGCCGCCGTCCACATCAGGCTGGCCGAACAGCTCGGCAGCATTCTGGGCATTGCACGAACCGCCGTAAAGAATGGTGGTATCCGCGGCTACAGAAGCACCATAGTGGCTCGCAACGAGATCTCTGATAGATTTATGCATCTCCTGGGCCTGTCCGGAAGACGCCGTACGGCCAGTCCCGATTGCCCATATCGGTTCATAGGCTATCACTACTTTTCTGAAGTTGGCTTCATCGAGGTGAAAGAGGCCTTCCCTGAGCTGCGTTTCCACATAGAGTGCATGTTTCTCTGCCTCACGGATATCAAGTGGCTCGCCACAGCAAAAAACAGGGCGAAGACCACTGGAAATGGCCTGATTTACCTTTGATGCCAGCATGTCATTGGTTTCATGGAAATACTGACGGCGTTCTGAATGGCCCAGAATGACGAAAGTAGCGCCGGCTTCTGCAATCATGGAAGCCGATACTTCCCCGGTATAAGCCCCTTTGGTTTCGTGGTGACAGTTCTGTGCTGCCAGGTGAAAACCATCGTGACCTTTCAACTGGACACCGACAGACAGCAGGCTGGTGAGCGGGGGCGCAATAACGACGAGTCCTTTGGGCTGCCGGATTTTTTCGAGGATACTGGAGACAAGCGCCGAACCTTCAGAGAGCGTGTTGTTCATCTTCCAGTTGCCTGCTACAATCTGTTGACGCATGGTGAAATGTATTTTTCGTTTAATTGTCTGTATTTTCGCGGCAAAGGTACAAAACAAGCAACATGAAGCGTTATTGTCTGGCACTCGATCTAAAACCGGATCCTGTTTTGATTGCAGAATATGAATCACACCACAGGAAGGTATGGCCGTCCATTCTGGACAGTATCCGGGAAGCAGGAATACTCAATCTGGAGATCTATCGCATTGAAAATCGCCTGTTCATGATTCTCGAAGCCGATGATTCCTTCACTTTTGAAAAAAAAGCTGCAATGGATGCGGCCAATCCGGTCGTGCAGGAGTGGGAGGAGCTGATGTGGATGTATCAACAGGCACTCCCATCGGCAAGGGAAGGCGAGAAGTGGTTGCTGATGGATAAAATATTTGAACTCTAAAAACCGAACGAATGGCTGCCAATACATTCGGCTTGAATTTCAGACTGACTACATTTGGTGAGTCGCACGGCCCGGCAGTGGGATGTGTGGTGGACGGATGTCCTGCCGGACTGGACTTTGACACTGATTTTATCCAGATGGAACTCGACAGGCGCAGGCCCGGCCAGAGTCGTATCGTCACCCAAAGGAAAGAATCCGACACATTTGAAGTGCTGAGTGGCGTTTTTGAGGGAAAAACTACCGGCGCCCCCATCGCATTGCTGATAAGGAATGAAAATCAGCGCAGCTCAGACTATGATCATCTTGCACAGGCATACCGTCCGGGACATGCAGATTATACCTGGGAGACCAAGTATGGAAACCGCGACTTTCGCGGGGGCGGTCGCGCGAGCGCCCGCGAGACGGCTGCCCGTGTGGCCGGCGGAGCAGTTGCCAAATTGTTGCTCCGGCATCAGGGGATAACCATCAACGCCTGGGTGAGTCAGGTGGGAACCATTACACTTGACCGCCACTACTCAACACTGGATTTTGCGCAAACCGAGCTTAATCCGGTCAGATGTCCGGATCAGGAGGTGGCAGCCCGGATGGAGGCACTCGTTATGCAGGTCAGAAAAGAGGGGGATACCATTGGCGGTATTGTCAGCTGCGTTATCAGGGGTTGTCCGGCTGGACTGGGACAGCCTGTGTTTGACAAGCTTCACGCTGACCTGGGCAAGGCCATGCTCAGTATTAATGCAGTAAAGGGATTTGAATATGGATCCGGATTTTCAGGAGCATCCATGCGCGGGTCTGCACACAATGATATTTTTGAAAACATTGGCGGGGAAATCGCGACAAGAACCAACCATTCCGGCGGAATACAGGGGGGGATATCCAATGGAATGGATATCTATTTCAGAACTGCCTTTAAACCGGTTGCCACCATTATGCGCGAACAGGAGACAGTGGATCGTGCAGGTGCACAGGTGGCCCTGGCTGGGAAAGGCCGACACGATCCGTGTGTAGTGCCCCGCGCGGTACCGATTGTAGAAGCTATGGCTGCACTGGTAGTAGCCGATCACCTGCTCCAAATGCGTACGGATCGTTTATAGCTCATGTTCCGATGCTCGTGTTTGCCTGTTGATGATGGCAATCACCCCGGTAGCGAGCACAACAGAGAGTAGCGCCGCAATCACAGGAACACGGATGTCTTCCTCCAGATTGACAGATGACAGCCCCTGATTGTGCAGATACTGACCCAGTACCTGGGCTCCGTTGTTGAACAGGTGTGCGATAGAAGGTACCCACAGATTGCCACTTTTCCAGTACAGCCATCCCAGGATCATGCCCAGAACCAGTCGCGGGATAAACCCTTCCATCTGAAAGTGAGCCAGACTGAAAATAACTGCTGAAACAAACAGGGCAGCCAGTGGGCTGGAAAAAACGCGCACAAGTTGCCGCTGTACGATTCCCCTGAAAACAATTTCTTCTCCGATGGCAGGAAGCACAGCAATCAGCAGCAGATTTCCGATCAGTTCCGCGGGACTTTCCATGTTCAACAGCCCTTTAAGCACCAGTTCAGCCTGTTCTTCAGCCAGCCTGAACGATTCCGGCAAGGGAATCTGCTGATTCAGTTGGAGCGTGTACAAAACGAACGGAGTGGATACCATCATCAGCAGCAGTGCCAGCGCAACGATAATCCAGTCGGGCCGGCGATTAACCTGAAGATAATCAGGCCATGAGCCGGAAGGGTTCAACCCCGGGCGGTAGAAGAGCCAGGCGGTGAAAATTCCGCTGGCACAGAATCCCAGCAGATGACCAAGACCGAGCTGAATCCTTATTTGCCACCTGTCGGCTTCCGGAGAGTCTGGCATGAGAGAAAGCGCAATGTCCCATCCCGCGAGTTGTGCGAGAACGGCATATATCAGAGCTCCGATGCCTGATCCAAGGATAAAAATCCCAAGCTGAGTGAGCATCACAAGACCCGGTGCAGGGAATGTTCGTCCCCCTGTTGCGGCATCCCAATCTGTTTTATTATTGTTGAATTCCATTTGAAAGGATTCTTTTCTGAATGTGTAATATTTTGTTTTTCAGGTTATTGAGGGTTTTCTGCCAGGTATTTCAAACAGAGACTGTAAAAAATTAGGCTTCCATTCGGGAAATCACCGTATTCAGGAAGTAGTTTTGCCGCCACAAGATAAGACCATGACGAGACTTAGTGTAAATGTAAACAAAGTCGCACTGCTCAGAAATTCGAGAGGAGGCAATCTTCCGGATCTGGTACAGGTAGCCAAAGACTGCGAGGCTTTTGGTGCACAGGGAATAACGGTACATCCACGACCCGACCAGCGCCACATACGCTATGATGACGTTCCTGCACTGAAGTCGGTTGTTACCACTGAGTTTAACATTGAAGGTTATCCGGACCGGCAGTGGCTGGATCTGGTCATTGCCAACCGTCCTGACCAGGCAACGCTGGTACCTGATGAACCCGGTCAGCTTACGTCAGACAAGGGATGGGATACCGCAGGGCAGGGTAGCAGACTGAAGGAGATAATTCAGGAATTAAAGTTACACGGCATACGGGTATCAGTCTTTGTTGACCCTGTGAGTGCCATGGTTGAGGGTGCACTCAATGCCGGTGCAGACAGAATAGAGTTTTACACTGGTCCGTATGCCCATGATTTTACAACGGATCCAGTTTCTGCAGTGAAAGCCTATACAGCGGCAGCCCGCACAGCCGGTGAAATCGGAATCGGCATTAATGCGGGTCACGATCTGAATCTGAAGAACCTGAGATACTTCAGTGACAACTGTCCGGGGCTGCTTGAGGTAAGTATTGGGCACGCACTGATTTCCGATGCACTTTACTACGGATTGTCCAACACAATAAAAATGTATTTAAGGCAACTTTCGTGAAAGTTATTTTGCCTGAAACAACATGGCATATTTGGAAGTGCGTTCAATAATAAAAACTTTATTTTAAAAATTGTTTTATTGTGACGTTTTTTGTCGTTATTGTACATTTGTGTCAGTTCAATGAACAGTCATTGTTAAAAAAAAGATAAATGTTCCTTGTTTGTTTTGTGTAACGGAATGTTACCTTTGATGTAAGACTTTTCCCCAAAGAGCCTTTTTGTCTTTCGACTTCATCCATTTAATTTCTAAACCAACCATCTTTAGTATGAAGCGACTACTTTCTACATTCGCTTTGGTCTTTGCAGTTCTCGGAATTGCAATGGCCCAGCGTTCGGTGACGGGTACAGTTACTGGCGACGACGGTGAGGCCCTCATCGGCGCATCAGTAGCCATTAAAGGCGCCACAGGCGGTGCCCGCACAGACGCAAACGGCAAGTACACGGTAAATGTACCTGCTGGCTCCAATGTACTTGTGTTTTCCTACACAGGCTACAACACACAGGAAGTTACACTTGGAACCAGCAATGTTGTTGACGTTGTTCTGGCGGCCGGGGTGCAGCTCAACGAGGCTGTTGTAACGGCACTTGGTATCTCCCGCGAGCAAAAATCGCTGGGTTATGCCGTTCAGCAAATCAGTGGCGACCAGGTCAGGGGTGCCCGCGATGCGAATATCGTGAACTCCCTGTCGGGTAAAATCGCCGGTGTGAACGTGGTCAATTCCTCTGGTAACGTGGGAGCTTCTTCCCGTATCGTTATCCGCGGTAACAACTCGATCACCGGTGAAAACCAGCCGCTCTTTGTTGTTAACGGTATCCCTGTTGACAACTCCAACCGCGGTAATGGCAACACCCAGTTCGGTGGTGTTGACTTTGGTAATGCCATTCAGGACATCAACCCGGATGACATTGAGTCCATTTCTGTGCTGAAAGGCCCGAATGCTGCTGCGCTTTACGGCTCACGCGGTGCCAATGGTGTAATCCTTATTACAACCAAAACCGGCAAGGGTGCCCAGAAAGGTCTTGGTGTTTCCTACAGCGGCGACATTGGCTTCTCCCAGCCATTCCGCCTGCCAACTTACCAGAACCAGTTCGGTCAGGGTGTTGACTTCCAGTTTGGCTACGTTGACGGTACCGGCAACGGTCTGTTCGACGGTGTTGACGAAAGCTGGGGTCCTTCTTTCGATGCTTCCATCAATGCTGCCGATGGTATTGACAACGATGGTGACGGACAAACCGACGAAAGCGGGGAAGGTGTACTGATTGACCAGTTCACCGGCAAGCAGCAGCCCTGGGTTGCTCATCCCGATAACGTGAACAGTATCTTTGAAACAGGTATCACATTCACCAACAACGTGGCTGTAACTGCCAACGGTGAGCGTGCCAATGCCCGTTTCTCCTTCACCAATATGGATCAGAAGGGTATGGTTCCCAACACAGACCTGAAGCGCAATACCTTCAATCTGGCACTGGGAATGAAACTGAACGACAAGATTTCTACGGACGGTAACATCACTTATACCACGCTGAACTCCAATAACCGCCCGGGTATTGGCTATGCAGGTGACAATATCATCCAGCAGACAATCTGGGCCGGTCGTCAGGTAGACTGGGAGTATCTGCGCGCCAATTACGACCAGCGCGATGAAATGGGCAATATTGTAAACTGGAACCACAACTACCAGAACAATCCGTTCTTCACACTCTACAACAACACCAAACCACAGGCCCGTAACCGCGTAAACGGTTATTATGCAGTGAATTACCAGCTGCTGCCATGGCTTAAAGCTACCGGCCGTATTGGTACTGACTACTACAACGACCACCGCGAAATTCGCTTTGAGCAGGGAACAGTTGACTATCCCAATGGCCAACTGCAGACGTTTGACTACACTTCTACCGAGACAAACTCCGACCTGCTTTTCACTGCGAACAAGAATATCACAGACAACTTCTCTATTCTTGCCACTGCAGGTATCGCACGCCGCGACAACAAACTCACCGGCAATGAACTCACAGCGCAGGCCCTGGTTGTTCCAAGCATTTTCAACTTCTCCAACGCAGACGGTGCGATCAACGTGAACCAGTTCACACAAAGGTCACGCATCAACTCGGTGCTGGGAAGCTTGTCTCTCGGTTTCTACAACTTTATCTACCTTGACGCTTCTGCTCGTAACGACTGGTCCACAACCCTTCCTGCAGCTTCCAACAGCTACTTCTATCCGGCGCTTAACGTCGGTGTTGTACTGTCTGAAAAAGTGTCAATCCCCGGTATTTCTTACCTGAAAGTACGAGGCGGTCTGGCAAAAGCCGGTAAAGATACCGACCCGTACCGTCTGGCGTTCGTGTATGGTGCACTCACTCCATGGGGTGGTGTTCCGTCCTTCACTGTACCCGGCTCGCGCCCGAACAATGCGCTTGTGCCTGAAACTGCCGAATCTGCAGAGGCTGGACTTGAACTGCGCGCTTTCAAGGATCGCGTAACACTGGATGTTACTTACTACAACACCAGCTTCATCAACCAGATTATTCCGCTGAACGTATCTTCTACTTCCGGCTTCACCAGCCGCGTCGCCAATGCCGGTACCATCAAGAACAGCGGTGTGGAAGTTCAGCTCGGACTTACTCCGGTGAACAGCAACGACTTCCGCTGGGATATCAACCTGAACTGGGCCAAGAACAACTCTCTGGTGGATGAACTTCCGGAGGGTGTAACTGAAATCACCCTTAATACAAACTGGGGTCTTCGTCTGGTAGCCCGTGAAGGCGAGCCTTACGGTGTTCTGGTTGGTCGCCGCGTAAAACGCGCACCTGACGGTCAGATTATCGTGAGTCAGACAACCGGTCGTCCGATTCAGGATGTGGATGCCAATGGAAGTAACACCAACTTTGTGCTTGGTACCATTACTCCGGATTGGACAGGCGGTATCCGCAATACGTTTACCTACAAGAATCTGTCACTCAGTGCTTTGATTGACATGCGTCAGGGCAGTGATGTATTCTCCATGACGTATATCTTTGGTCGCTATGCAGGTGTCCTCGAAGAGTCACTCGAAGGTCGTCGTACGGTTGATGAAGTGAAAAATGGTTACAATTTCGGTGGTGTTTACGAAATCAAGGATGCCAATGGCGCTGTTACCGGCTATGCACCCAACACCGTGCTGCAATCTGCCGAGCAGTGGAATGCCGACTTCTACAACCGCCGTCACGACCGCGGTGTATTCGACGGTTCATTTGTGAAGCTGCGCGAACTGACACTGAGCTACAACCTGCCCAAGTCATGGTTCAGCAACTCATTTGTCAGCGGACTGCGCATTGCTGCCTACGGACGCAACCTGGCTCTGCTGAAGAGCAACATCCCGCACGTGGATCCTGAAACAGCGTTCGACAACTCCAACGCTATGCAGGGTATCGAATTCGGACAACTTCCGTCGGCCCGTACATTTGGTCTGACGGTTGGTGCCAATTTCTAATGCACTGGCAATTAACAACATTAAAACTTGAATTTCTATGAAAAATATCAAAGTTTGGATGCTGATCCTGATGGTTGCATTTTCGAATGCGTGCACCAAGGATTTTGAAAGCATCAACACCAATCCCAACCGTCCTGAAGAGGTGCCTCTCGAGAACGTGTTGATCTCTGCTATTTCCCAGGGTGTACGACGCACGCACGGAGCCAGCATGAACATGACTTATGCCGGACTGTGGGCGCAGCACTACGCCAAAATTCAGTATATTGACGAAGACTGGTACGAATACCGTCCGGATGCCCTTACAGGCCACTGGGATGGCATGTACACAGGCCCGCTCGCCGATCTGCAGGATATCATCAACCGCGCTCCGAATCCGAGCAATATGCGCGCTGCAGCCATGACCATGAGAGCTTATTACTTTGCCATCATGACTGATATGTGGGGTAATATTCCCTACAGCGAAGCACTGGATCCAGACCGTACGTTTACACCTGTTTACGACAGCCAGGAAGCTGTTTATGCCGATCTGATTGCCCAGCTGAAGTCTGCCGCCGATATGTTCAATGCCGGTGGCGACAATCTTGGTGCCGGTGATCTGATCTACGGAGGTGATGTTACACTCTGGAAAAAGTTCGCCAATTCTGTTCGTGCCCGCCTGCTTAACCGCGCGAAGGGAAAAAATGCTGCCTATGCAACAGAGCTTCAAACCCTGTTGAGCAATCCGGCCAACCTGATTGCCAGCAACGCGGAGAATGCCAAAATGGGCTACCCGGATGCCACTCCGGGTGCATCCAACCCGATTTACAGCAACAAAAACAACGATGGCCGTAATGACCATGCCGTGAGTAAGACACTGGTTGATCTCATGACGGGTGATCCGCGCCTGCCTGTATTTGCAGATGTGAACAACGCCGGAGTATATGTTGGTCAGCCGAACGGTACCATTGAGCCGAATCCGTTCTCTGCTGTTTCCCAGATTGGTACTGCATTCCGCAACGATCCGACCAATCCGTCGTATCTGTTCACTTACGCTGAGGTACTGTTCATCAAATCTGAGGCAAACAACGACAAGCAGGCTTACCTGGATGCCATCGCTGCATCCTGCGAACAGCACGGTGTAGCTGCAGATGCCGCTTTCCTCGGAACAGCAGGTGCTGCTTACGATGCCAATGCTGCACGCGCACGTGCAACCCACAAATGGGTGGCTCTGTTTGGCGATGGCTGCGAAGCCTTCTCCGAGTTCCGCCGCACGGGTTATCCTGCTGAAGTAGTCGAAGTTCCGAGAAGTGCGTTCCCTGGTCAGGGTGTACCACGCCGCTTTGCCTATCCGACAAGCGAAACCGGTAACAACAAAGCCAACCTCGAAGCCGCTATTCAGGCTCAGGGTGTGGATGCAACCGGTATTTTCGGGAACAAAATGTGGTGGGCTCAATAAGTTTCTGATCCTGTTACAGTAAAACAAAATCCCGCATTCTTCTCTTCGAAGGGTGCGGGATTTGTATTTGTACTGCAGTTTTCCCTGCTGGCGGCGACCAACTCACTCTGTCCGGGCGTTGGATCATTGATTTTTGCCTGGTCCAAGGCTTTTTCGAAGGGCGTTGTCTTTTGTCGGGCAATACAGGTTGCTGAAAACAGAAGAGTCGTAACGGTCGCCGCCGGGATACTTCAGGTTATTTGTCTTGTTTCCTGATGGCCTGTATGAAAAAATCGCATACAGACTTTGCATAGTCGCTCATCAGCTGATCATATTCCTTCTGACTGAGACGAAGCGCTTTTTGGAACATTACCCGGTTTATGACCGGAAAGGAGCAAAGAGAATTGAGAAAAATGAACAGGAGCCTGGGGTCTGTATTGGTTATTTTTCCTGTTGCCTGAAGCCGTTCGAAGTAGGCAACCTGTTCACTTTTTTTCTTTTTCTCCAGTGTTTTAGTGATTAGCTCGGGATCCCTGTTAATCTCCCTGACCAGGAACAGGATTCGCCCGCAGCGGATAAAGTCAAACAGTACCGAAGTGAATTCACGAACCTGATTTTCCCAGTCGGGCGTCTCTACGGTGAGCTTGCCGATAATGGCAACATACTCACTGAAAGCCTCTTCGAATATCTTCTGAAAAATACCGTCCTTGCTCCGGAAGTAGTAATGCAGCGAGGCTTTGCTGATCTCAGCTTCATCCGCTATTGCCTGCATACGCGCACCCGAGTAACCCTTGGCTTCAAATTCCTTTCGGGCCGCAGCGAGAATGCGCTGCTCCACATCGGCAGATAACGATCCTGACTCCATGGTTTGACTAATTGGTCAGTACAAATGTACAGTGAACTACTCGGTAAAAAATACGTTTTTCGATAAATTAACATAATAAAAGCATATTCCGCACTTCAGAACGGTACAAATGCCGGTCATCTCCGGCCCGGTCTGAAATGCGGAACATGCAAATTCGGCGGTCTTACTTATTTTCCACCTTACCCGACTCGTCGCCGGATATCTCCGGTTTGTTCCTCGAGTGTATTCTGGCGATAGAGCCATCAGATGCAGAAACTTTGGCGTTTTCTGCAAACCAGCCGTTGGCATTCAGTATGGAGCCATCGGTCAGTGTGGCATTCAGGTCGCCACCCTTTCCGGAGAGATCCATGATTGAACCGTCGGACAGGATAATATCCAGCTTGTCGCGGGCATCGAGAAAGGCCTTTATGATGCTGCCATCCCGGGCCACGATGGAACCCTCAAATACATTAAAGCCCCTGATAGTTACCAATGAGCCACTCACGGCATAAAGTGAGCTGAACTCCGGGGTCTCGATGACTATTTTCACCTTGTCACGGGATTGCCGGCTCTTGCCTTTGAAAGTAATCTTGTCGCCCGATTCAATCGTTTCGACATCGTCCGGATTCCCTTCAAACCTGAAGCTGAATTCCCCGGATTCAATAATTTCTGCTTCGAGACCAGAATCGAAGATGAACTCGCTGTACGATCTGTCGGATGAATAGTCTCTGTCGCCCATTTTCGGACAATCGGTACACAGAATACCATCCTTTGTCATCAAATAGGTTTTGTTGGGTTTTCTGGAGAAGTAGTTGTTGTCGTTTTTATAGCTGTAGCCATCCGAACCCGCCGAAACCCTGTCGTTGATGAACTCGTCAAAACTGATGTACTTTCCATCCGGGACACTGATAATGATTTCAATGTGCTGAGCCCTCCATTTTCCGGTATCAGAGAGTGCAAATCCTGCCGGAATGCGCAAACGATTTTTGTCGGCAGAAATATTGAAGATGATATTTTCAGCATACTCGGCAGCTTTTTCGCGCGAATTACCTCTGGCGGTTACAGTCTGTGTACATTCAAAACGGCCCGATTTGCTGCGCTCCACCACTATATTGACGCTGTTATCGAACTCGATGTCCGATATTTTTCCGTCAAAATCGCGCCAGTCGCCCTCGAAGTTGCTGTTCAGGCGGATTCCCTCCACTCGCAGGGTATCGGAACCCATATCATTCAGTTCGATCCTTTTGACA
>CAIYFY010000058.1 GCA_903925535.1 uncultured Bacteroidota bacterium
AAATGAATCATTACGATCACATAGAAGATTATCTGAACGGCGACCTCACCGCCGGCGACCTCACCGTTTATGAGGAAGCACTACGGCGTGATCCGGGACTGCAAATGGCCGTGGAACAACATCGAAATACCATCACACACTTGCATGCGCTGCGCCTGCGCGGGAAAATCAGAGAGAACATAGTTCCTCCCGGGGCCTCCGGGGCGATTCGCAAGTCATTTGCCGGATGGTTCATGGCAGCCGCGGCAGTTTTTACAGTAGTTGTGGTGGTAACGTATTTTATGTACGCCCGAAAAGAAACCCAATTGTTGGCAGACAAATTTGTCCGGGAGGAGCCACCGACCAGAAGCGATACGGAGCCACGTACAGAAATAGCAGAAAAACCTGCAGACGTACCACAGAAAGAACCGGACAATCGAACCGCAGCCATCAGCGAAACAAATATCTCTCTTTACCGCGAGGCAGTTGGTTCAATCGGTAATATCAATTATACCTACCTGGACGGACAGGACCAGAAAGATGCAGAGATTGAAGCAAGGCTGAATGGAATTATTGATCATTTGCGCAGTAACAGTCCTGAAAAGGCTGTCCCCTTGCTGGATGAGTTGCTTGATAACCAGAAACTGCCCGAGGCATACCGGGAAGATGCAGAGTGGCTGCTTTCGGTGGCCCTGATCAGGCGTGACAGTAGGCGGAGCAGAGAAATTCTGGGAAAAATCGCTGGCAATCCGGCGCACTCTTTCCGGGTAAAAGCTATTCATCTACTGGAAAAAATGGAATAACGTCCAAAATCGCCCGCTGAATGAACAACATACAACAGGTTTTACTGGTTATCCTGCTCAGTGTTCTTGCTTCCGGAACACAGGCCCGTAAAATTGCCCTGCTCGTGGGCGCGGGCGACAGTCCTGCCTCATTCAGGACTCCCCTGCAGTATGAAAAAGGACTCAACCTGATGCGCACTACCCTCCTGAAACAGGGCTTTTCAGATGACGATATCAGGAGTGTTTCAGGAACGGATGCCACACTGGCAGGTATCAGAAACGCGCTCGAATCGCTCCTGAACCAGACGAACGATGGCGATATAGTCGTATTTTACTTTTATGGTCATGGCGTCCAGGTGACTGACGATAACGAGGATGAACCCGACAAGCTCGACGAAGCACTCCTGCCATTTGACGGTATGGTGAAAAGTGAAACAGAGTACCAACACCTGCTGATTGACGACGAGGTCGCCGGGTGGATAACCCGGCTGCGCAAAAAATCAGGCACGGCCGGACAGATTCTCCTGATAGTGGAGGCGTGCCATTCGGGCAGCAGCAGCAGGGGACTTAAAACAAATACCGTGAACAGCCGGTATAACATGACGCTGCCGGGGGAAGAGGACGAAGACCTTGCACCTTTTGTGGCATTCTATTCCAGCATGCCTCACCAGTCGAGCCTCGAGTTGAAAGTAGAAGGCGGGGAGCGCATCGGACTGCTTACCTGGGCCTTTTGCAAGGCGATGTTGCAGACTAATGAAAAGAGTACTTACAGAGGCCTTTTCGAGCAGACTTCGTTATACGTTCAGTCACTCAGTTACAAACAGACACCTCAGATAGAAGGGGCAAAAGACATGCTGGTTTTCGGCGGTGCAGTTGTACCGCCTCCACCCTATTTCAGGTCTATAACGATGATCAGCGACCGGGAGCTGCTGCTGCCTGCCGGACTGATTCAGGGATTGAGAGCCGGAAGTAAAGTTGTACTTTACCCACCTGAAACCAGAGACACCTCGCTGGCAGCCCCGCTGGCCTGTGGTCAAGTACAGGAAACCGGGTGCGGATTGTACGAATCAATTGTGCAGCTCGATAACCCCGTTTCCGAAGAGGAGGGAGCAACTGCATGGATATTTGTCAGAGCGCGGCAGTTTGCGGAAAACAGCCTTTTTGTACATATCAGTTCAGACGATCCTGCCAGCACTGTCAGATTAAAGCAGGGTCTGTCAGACCTGCCGGCTATTCTTTTGGCAGACAGTCAGGATGACGCACTGCTGATCAGCAAAACAGGGACAAAACTGCAGTTGCAATCAGCGGAAGGAGAAATTCTCTGGGAAACACGGTACAGGAAAGAAGATGAAGAAAAAGCAATGGCAGCCTTGCAAGAGCAACTGGGCAACTGTCTGCAGGCCCGCTTCCTGATCGAACTGGAGTCCGGTGACAGTCCGTACAAAATAGATTTTTCCGTTCAAACAGGAGGAATAGCCGGGGAATTTTCGCCCGTTGGCAGATTGAGAGTACAGAAAGACACGGCCATGCTCAGAATAGTAAACAGAAGCAATAAAACTGTTTTCTATACTATTATTGACATAGACTCCCGCAATCGTGTGAGCGTACTGCTTCCCGGCGCGACAGGCAATCCGGCCGATTACCGCCTGAAGCCGGGTGAAACCAGTCCGCTGCACCGGGTTCGGTTTGACACCCCGGGCAGGGAAGTACTGAAGCTGATAGCCACCCCCGCACCCGTTGATCTTCGGCCGGCGCTGGCGAGGTCTCTGAGGAGGAAGTTGACGCCGTCGTGGTGAATGCGGGCGTGATGCCGAGAGACTTCTGAGTCATCAAGGCGAACGTTGCTGCCAACACT
>CAIYFY010000059.1 GCA_903925535.1 uncultured Bacteroidota bacterium
CTACACTAATCTTAACACTCTTTCCCTACACGACGCTCTCCGATCTGTACCTTCTTCCACATCAGGTTTGTTACAACCGAGTATTGCAAATCCCAGGAACAGGACTTTTGACATTTTTTTCATTTTTTGAATTTTTGAGTTCAAGCGAATTCAGAATACTATTGAAAGTCCAGAGTTAGAAAATCTAGTGTGTGTCTGAAAATACTGACGAGGTCGAAAACAGCAGATTTTGGGTTTTGGGAAAAGGTGGTTTTGAGGGTTAATCGGGTTATATTGTCCGAAAAAGACCTGTCGGTCAGGTTCCGAAAGATTCGTTTTCGGGCCGGCTTGTATTTTTCAGACACACCCTGACTAGGTGATATTATTCCTTTCGTACTTTGGCTTTTACCTTGATCGTGTATGATGTAACGACTCCTCCGGTAAGGACACTGATTAATGCATCCCCAAAAGTAAACTTGGTAACAATCTGACAATTCCCATTCCCCGGGGTGTCAACATTTGTTCGACCTACAGGAATAATACCCCAGAACAACCAAAGCTGTTTACCCTTTGCATAAGTGTAAACAGGCCCCTGACTTTCTGCGTAGGTTCCAACGTTAGTTTTTGTTGTAAGGCATGAGGTTAAAGTGCCTGAAAGAATTAGTACTGTGGCAGTACTCAGCAGTAAGGATTTAAGTTTATTCATAAGAAAGTATTTGACATGACAATTTTTTTTCACGCAGATGTTACGTGGATGTCTGAACAGATGTTACGCAGAAAAAACAGATCTCCGTGGGAGCAAATGAGATTACTTGTGAGATCAGGGAGGAACATTCTATTTGGGCGCATCCACTTTATTTCAGTTTTACATTGTTGTAGCCTTTTTCACCAAATGGTTGTAACTCTTCGACAAACATTAATTCGAATTGTTTTGCCTCTTTTCGATAATGGTCAATATTTTTTGTTTCATCCTGTTTTATTTCACATAAAATTTCGAAAGTGAAACTATCTTGTCCAAACTCAGTCCATTCCTTTTGTAAATTGGTATTGAGATGAAGTCCGCTGTTTAACTGGAACTTGTGCCTGTTCCAAATAGCGATCAAGTCAGTACTACTTTCAATATATATTTTGTTGTTGACCATGTTTCTTATTTGAAACACCCCAATTTGAAACTTCATTTCTTTAAAGCTGTCTTTAATTTCCTTTTTGGATTTCATTTTGTTTCGATTACTGGTTAAAGTGAAATCATGTGCTGTAATATCGGGGTCGGGAAATAGAATGCCATAGGGAAACCTCAGTACGCGTGCTTCCCGGGCGTCCAGCCGCTTTGCTTCAGGAGTTTCTCGCCCGACTCGATGGCGTCTTTTTCCAGTTCGGTACCCATGGAGTCGTTCCAGCGGTTCAGGTATCCGAACAGAGCGATTACCCCCAGTATTTCCACGATTTCGCCTTCATTCCAGTACTGCCGGAGGTTTTCGGCAATGTGGTCATCCACACCGTTGGGGATGGTCGAACTGGCCAGAGCGAATTCCAGTGCTGCTCTCTCCGGTTCCGAAAAAGCGGGATGTGTTCTGAATTCCCAGATATTTTCCAGCTTTTCTGCTTCCGCGCCATATCGCTCGGCGGCACGGATAGTATGGGCCTGACAATACCGGCAACCTGCCACGTTGCTGCTGACGTATCCGATGAGTCTTTTGAGTGCACTGGTAACCCTGCCCCTGTTTTCCATCACGGCCTTGTTGAGCTCTATAAAAGCGTAGGCGATAGCTGGCCTGTGATACATTGTTTTGACACTATTCGGGCAGAAACCCAGTGTTTCATTGAAAAACTGTATCAGTTCCAGGAAGTTTTTGTCTTCCTGATCTGTTGAAGGTAATACCAGTGGTCTTTTCATCGAAAAAATTGTTCGGTGGTATGTTGTTTCTGCTGTTCTTCCCACAGTTTTTTGTATTTTCGGTATTTCACATACAAAATCAGGGTGATAGCGGGGTGCAGGATTACGAACAAGATGACGTTCAGTTGCTGGTAGGTGATACCCAGCATTTTGCTCAATACCTGCATGATTTTTACACAGATCCAGAAGATTGTATCCATTTGGGTGGTCAAATTTAAGTGATACTGAACTTCACAAGCTGTTTGACCATTTTTCAAAGGTCATTTCAAACTTGATTTCCTTTGTTCCGTGCATTCCCACTTCCATCCAGCCGGCTTTTCTGTAGAATTGTTCCGCACGGGTGTTAAACGCTGTTCCGAGCCAGACCATATCTTTTGTCTGTTTGAAATACCAGTTCAGCATGGTATCGTGCAATTTTCGCCCGATACCAATTCTTTCAAAATCAGGGTGTACAAACAGTGCCCAGATATTGTTTTCTTTCAGGTCAACGATGGCAAATCCGACTATTTGACGGTCAATTTCAGCCACCCAGCCCTTTCCCCTGACCGTCATAAACTCCTCGCAGTCTTCATCCGTGACCAGGTTCGGATCCGACAAGGTATTCTCTTTGACGGAATTTCTGACAACCTGAATCTGTTTGATATCATCAATCTCAGCTTCTCTGATAACCATATTTATTTGGGCTGTACGGGCGCCAGGCGGTAGCGGCCCCAGGCTACGAAAGCAGCCAGCAGGAACAGTACGATGGAGGCGACAAATGGCTCGCCGTGTGAAATATGGTAGCCAGTGGCCGAAATCATGATAAGTGAAATTCCGACAGCGGCAGCCGGAGTCAGTACAGGCATTATGCGGAGTGCTGCCGGAAGTATCAGGCCGATGGCTCCGAGCAGTTCGCTGATTCCGATAAGGCGGACAGTACTCTCGGCATATTCATTGACGAAACTCATACCGGACTGCGCCAGTTGTTCCATGGTTGATGAAACCTTCACAAATCCAGACATGCCGAAGGCGGCTGCCAGCAGGACTTGTATAACCCACAGACTGGTGTTCAAGGCCTTTGATTTTTTCATTTCTGTCATGTTGATCAGTGTTTTAATTGTTGAATTTATCTGTTGATACCGTCAATTCATTGCCGGTATTTAGTCAGTGCACACCCTTTTATCGTTTCATTGAATGTTCCGTTATCGTAAACCATATTGCCGTTTACAAATGTCCGGATAACCTTTGAGTGGAAGGTTGTTCCTTCGAGGGGCGACCAGCCGCATTTGGAGTAAATACTGTCTTTATCCACCGTCGAGCTGGCATCCAGATCAACCATGGTCAGATCAGCAAAATACCCCTCCCGGATGAATCCTCTTTTTTCAATTTGATAGAGAATAGCCGGGTTATGGCACATTTTTTCCGCTATTTTCTCCAGGGAGATAAGCCCCTGTCTGTAGAATTCAAGCATGATATTCAGTGAAAACTGCACGATTGGAGCACCCGACATGGCCTGGAAATAGGGCCTTTGCTTTTCCTCGAGCGTGTGCGGAGCGTGGTCGGTTGTTATGATATCAATTCTGTCGTCGAGCAGGGCGTCGAGGAGGCCTTTCCTGTCTTTTTCAGTTTTTATGGCGGGGTTCCATTTAATCAGCGTTCCCAGTCGCTCGTAGTCTTTGTCTGAGAACCACAGGTGATGGACCGACACTTCGGTCGTGATATTTTTCTCCTCCAGCGGGATATCATTTCGGAACAGGTGTGTTTCGGCTTCAGTAGTCAGGTGCAGAATGTGAAGACGCGCTTTGTGTTTATTGGCGATGTCAATAGCTCTTTTGGTGGCTTCGTAACAGGCCTTTTCGCTCCTTATGACCGGATGTAACTCGACCGGTACATTTTCGCCGTACTTTTCCCTGTAAAACTGCTCGTTTTCCTCAATAATCTGTTCCTTTTCGGAGTGTATGGCAATAATTGACTTGCAGTTTGCGAACAGTTTCTCCATCGTTTCAGGATTGTCTGCCAGCAGATTTCCCTTTTTTGTGAAGTAGAGTCCGTCGTCGGATACAGCCAGTAGTCGGGAGGTATCGAGTTGGATGATTTCATCGAGGTTATCGCCATTCACTCCCAGAAAGAAGCCGAAATTGGCCAGCGATTTTTCAGCTGCAATCCGGTATTTCTCGTTCAGGATATCCATTGACAGTACATTCGGGAGTGTATTGGGCATATCAATGAACGAGGTGGTGCCACCTGCGACGGCAGCCCTGCTCTCCGAGTGCATATCGGCTTTATGTGTCAGTCCGGGCTCGCGGAAATGTACCTGACCGTCAATGATACCCGGGAACAAATACTTGCCGGTTCCGTCAATGACCGTTGCGTCCGGATCATCGCTTTGTCCGATTTTCCGGATCAGTCCGTTATCAATCAGGACATCCGTGACGGTAATTTGTCCTTCATTAACGACGGCGATGTTTTTTAGAAGTGTTTTTTCTGCCATTGTGCCTGTTTGTCTGGTTATAAACCGGTACCAGCTTGTTGTTCATCAGTGTTTTTCCAAACACAGAAGCGGGGGGCAATATTACGAAAAGAAACTGTGAGGCAGACAGTCAGCATTTGAAAGTTACCTGTCGAAGAATGGTTTTGCCCATGGGTATCAGCTCCACTTTTTCAGGTTTCCCTGTGAGATCACTGATCAGACTTGTCTGTATTTTTCCGTTTTTATACAGCGGTTTCACCTTTCTTTTGAAAGCAAATCTGACGGAAGAGACAGGTTTGTAGGTTATATCTCTGAAGTTACCGACGTAGGTTTTCCCGATTATCTCATCAGCATGGATGGGTAAGGCATAAACCAGGGCACCGTAAGTAAAATAGCGGGCGTTGTTATTGTCAGTCCTGATCCGAGCATCAGTTTCAAAGGAAAACTGCACCTGGTCGCGGGGATAAAAGGATCTTTCGATTACCATAAATTCATCCTGCATCACGTAATTCTCGCTGGTTATGACATTGTTTACCCAGCCGGGTTTTCTGATTTTCAGTTTGAAAACCGAAGAAACAGGCTGTGTTATCCGGATTTCGAACTCATTTTTCAGAGGATAATCTGTTATAATTTCTATCTGAATATTGACGCCGTTCAGCACTGTTTTCAGGGTATTAGGCATCAGAAGCGTTGCAACCAGCGAAGTATCGTCTTCCTTCATCCAGGAGCTCTGTATAAAACAGGGTGAAATTCTCCCGGCATTCGGGTTACAGCATACTGCTACATCCTGATGCGCGGGTGAATACTTGTAACGTGTCTGGATCCTTTCAGGCTCCGTTTCTCCGTTTCTTGTGCCCAGCATCTCGAAAGAATTATCCGTCTTTAGGTATGCAATACAGGAATGATGTGGATTTCTGGCACCCTGTGCTGCGTTATAGAAGATTTTTTCGATTTGATCACCGGTTTCAGCGTTCCCGGTTTTCTGGAGAAGCAGGCAATAACTGTCCAGCAATTCCTGCAGTGAGCAATATTCATAGCCGGTATGTGTTGCATCTGCATCGCGTTCGGCAATCCATTCATCCCCGATAGCCCCTCCACTGACGGTGGTAGCCTTTTCAACTCTCTTCAGGTAAATGGCCAGCGCGTCCGCAAGTTTCTTTTCGCCGGATGCACTGTAAGCGATAATCAGGGCCCTGATATGTTCAAAGGTATGTACACCGTGCGATTTCAGTTTATAATGCGGATTCAGGATATTACTCGGTTGTGCATCTCCCTCAGACTGGGCTGAATCTGAAAAATCCTGATAGAGGAACAGCGCGTATTCCCGGTATTTATTGTCACCGGTATGAAAGTACAACCGTTCCAGAATATCCGTAAAGGTGAGTCCGTGAGCGACACCGCCATTGAAAGCTGTACCTGTGTGGAAGGGGTGGGACGCATTTACGGGATAATGATCCATTACATTTTGCACAGCACGCTCCAGTGCATCAAAGACTTTTTGATCGTTTGTATATTCGTAATAAGCCAGCAAACCTCTGTACAGGGTGGCTTTGGACCACAGTTCACCGTTCTCGGAATCAAAATTATAGCGCATTTCCTCATCATAAATACCGATATAACCATCCTCATCCTGGGTAGCCAGAATAGCTGTCACATAAGCATGTACCTTTTCGATCCCGTATTTATCATCGAGCATCATTACGTTGCGGGCGTAGCCATCCCACCAGTTCGACCGGGTTTCACTGTTCCACCATTTGTATTGTTCATCACCTTCGGCATCGCCGTCTTTCAGATTGCCCAGGTCTTTTACCCGTGAATTCTTACGCAGTCTGCCCTCTCCGTAAACAGGATCGTTAATCAACTCGGGTACAATCCGGTCAAGATTGCCCACGAAGCCTTCCAGGTCCCTTTGCATTTGTTCTTTTAGCCAGCCGGCCGGTCTGATACTTCCGAATGGCAGGAAGGAGAATTTTTCAGTTTGAAAATGGGGAAAAGACATAAATCCGGGCAGTTACTTTTTCTTTCTGAGTATCCAGTGTATAAAACTCCACTCGCCGTAAGATTCGGAGTAAGCCTGAACAAACTGCCAGCCATCGGCGCTCAAATAGTTCATTGCTTCGACCATTGAGGTGAACTTTTGTCGCTTTTCAGTTGGGTGATCTTTAGTCTTTGAATCAGGCATAGTGCCTGCCTCTTCACCATAGTCCACCCTGATTTTGAGTTTTTCAATTGAAACAAATCGGGTGCCAATAATCTCGCAATATACGAAAGATGTGTCAGTTACTGTCGCCGGAATTGTCTGGCTCCAGGAAGCTGAAGAAACCAGAGATAACAGCATCAGGGTAAAAAAAGGGGCTTTTTTCATGGTGATATGTGTAATCAAGGAATGGTTTTGATACAGGCATTCTGAAATACCGGTTATTCACACTCCCGGTTATCTCTGCGCATATAAAGGTAAGAAAAATCAGGCAAGTAATGGAGCACAAGATCAAAATATGCGCTACCCACCCGAATATCCGGCCTCTCCGAATGCCTTCTCTA
>CAIYFY010000060.1 GCA_903925535.1 uncultured Bacteroidota bacterium
GGCTGTAGGGTGTGTCTGAAAAATACATGCCGGCCCTAAACCGCATCTTTTGGAACCTGTCCGACAGGTCTTTTTCGGGCAACATAACCCGATATTACCCTCAAAAGCACCTTTGTCCAGAACCTAAAATCTGCTGTTTTCGACCTCGCCGGTATTTTTCAGACACACCCTGGCAATCACCGGACGGAATCCTGAACTGTCAGTATTGATATCCTTATTTTTATCGGATAAAAATCCTGTTTTCTTAATAATGTTTTAATAATTGTGAATGATTGCTCATTT
Source organism: uncultured Bacteroidota bacterium (assembly GCA_903925535.1). Taxonomy (GTDB): domain Bacteria; phylum Bacteroidota; class Bacteroidia; order Chitinophagales; family Saprospiraceae; genus M3007. The sequence goes on from CAIYFY010000060.1 coordinate 283, forward strand.
TTGCATCGAACAATCATTCCGACAACATGAAGAAACTGTTTTCCCTGTTACTGCTCTTCTGCGCAGCTCTGCTCAATGCACAGTCAACTGTCTATACCATTGATTTTAACAACTACACAGCCGGCAACCTGAATGGTCAGGATGGCTGGAAAACCTTCCGCGAGTGGCAGGGCAATGTGGATTTTCAGGTATCCGAAACAGCCGGTCCCACTACGGTGGACGGCAGTCAGGCTATTTATTTCACCAACGCTGGCCCGGGTGTGGGTCGTGTGGCCACGCGCAAGCCCTCTCCGAATTTTGACTTCAATTTTAAAGGTGGCGGCCTTCGTATCCTCGAGTTCGATATGCATGGCTGCTGGTGGGGTACCTGGGTATGTATCGGCTTCGACAAGAACGGGAACGGGAAAATGACCCCGAATCAGGGCAATATTGAACCCAATGAGGGTGGTCTCATCTTCGGGATCTCCGGATATGATTTTCCGAATTCCAGCCGGGTTGTACTCCCCAGCGGTACTACCTATAATTTCACCATGGATGCCGCAAATAACGGCCGCTGGTCGCGTGTGCGCCTGTCTATTGACCTGGATGCCAATGGCGGACAAGGTTCTCTGTCGGTTTCCATGCGCGAAGATCTGATCGGCGGCAGTCCGTACGTACCCATTGAAGGTGCCCAGGATCTGAATTTGTTCCTCGATCCCGGCTCCGGCTTCAACGACGATCCTGAGAAATGGGATGCTATCTCCCTGCAGGTACAGGGCGCTACCGGTGCTTTCGATAATCTGATCTTCACAAAACCCAGTCCCACCTACCAGTTCATCAACTTCCCGGCTGTCCCTGATCGGCTTACTACCGACGGGCCTTACCTGATGTCGGCCACCGCCAGCTCCGGACTGGCCGTATCCTACGAGGTGGTGAGCGGTCCGGCTACCGTGACCGGCAATGTGATTGTACTCACTGGAGAAAAAGGCTTCGTAACGATTCGTGCCCTGCAAACAGGCGGCAATGGCTTCGATGCTGCCGCTCCGGTGGAAAATACTTTCGAGGTAGTCTTTGCGGGCGATTTCCCGCCATCACTGGATCTCAGAACGCCGGTAAACGGAGCAACAGTGGCTATTCCGCAGGGCCTGTCGCCCATGTTGCTGTCGGCTTACGCCTCCGTGGAACATGCCGATATTATCTCTGCCGACAGGATCCATTTCGAAATCGGTAACGAAACGGTGGTGGCCCAAAATCATCAGAATGGTCATTTCACAGCCTGGTGGACTCCCCCCGCTTACGGCACCTATAACATGACAGTGAAGGCTTTTAATAGTGAAGACTACTTTACTGCCTACAATTCCACCTTCGAGGTGGTGAATAACTCCGCTAACAAAACGCAGCGCACTTTCGACCAGACCTGGCTGCTTACGGGCAACGGACTGAAAGATACCCTGTACACGCTGCCCGCACATGTAGGCGCGTACGATCAGATTATTGGCAAGCTGTATATCACCTGCCCCCCGGGTGGCTGCGATCCCTGGGACCGTGTGTCCAGTATCAAGGTGAAGAGCCACGAGGGTACCTGGGTGGAAATTATCCGGTATATCACTCCGTACGGTGTGCCGTGCAGTCATGAAATTGACCTGACCGACTTTTTCCCGATTCTGCAGGGAAAGGTGGAAATGAAAGCAGATTTGCTAACGTTCGGCAACGGTTTTGAATATACGCTCGATCTGGAATACCGCGCCGGTAACCCGACCTACAAATATGGCAATGTGGATGTGCTCTGGAATGGTGGCTACAGCTTTGGCAACCTGAGCAATCTGCAGCCCGCAGAACTGCACAAGGTCACTTATGCACCCAATGCAGTGGCCTCCCGCCTGAAACTCATCTCAACTGGTCACAGCTGGGGCGATAACAACACCGGTAATGCTGCCGAATTCCACGAGGATACACACCATATACGTATTAATGGCTCAAATGCCTTTGCTCAGTACAACTGGTGGGACTGTAACCCCAATCCGCAGGGCTGTCAGCCACAAAACGGCACCTGGTACTTCAACCGGGCCGGCTGGTGCCCCGGTACCATCGCTCAGTGGTTCGATTTCAATATGACGCAGTATATCGGACAGGGACCCCTCGAAATGCGGTATATCTTTGATGAAGACTACATTGACTTCTGCAGCCCGTCCAATCCAAACTGTGTCAGCGGCGTAACCTGCCCCGACTGTGACGACCCAAGTGCCAATCCGGTACTCGACGTGTGGGCCAATCTGGTGACCTTCTCCAACCAGCCCACCGAAGGCGTCACCGGCGTGAACGACCTGCCACTCACTGATCCGCAAACGGTGCAGATTCTGCCCAATCCGACCGACGGCAAGTTCAGGATTGAATTCCGCAACGACCTCGAGGTGGTTCAGCTGAGCATCCGCAACACGGAAGGCCGCGAAATCAGTCAGATGCAGTTCTCCGGTATTGTCGCAGGCGATACGAGGGATATGGATCTCGGTGACGCACCCTCTGGTGTGTATTTCCTGAATGTCCATACCGAACAGGGGATATTCATGAAGAAAATAATCAGGAAGTAAATCTGCTGCTCAAGTTCTGAATCTGTCGAAATGCTGAAACGCCTCATCTCCAGTCTGGTGCTGCTGCTTGCGCTGCATGTACCTGCCTTTTCACAACAACTCGTCTCCGGAAGGGTTATCACCTCGGGTGGCGAACCGGTCATCGGAGCCTCTGTCCGTAACATCCGGAAAAGTGGTGCCGGCGCTATCACCGACATACAGGGCAAGTTTTCCGTCGAATGTGCCGGAAACGATACACTGTCAGTTTCTCTGGTCGGATTTGACAGCAGGGTCATTCCTGTCAACGGCCAGGCGGTCCTCGAAGTCACGCTCGATGAAACAGGCGCTCTGCTCAAGGAGACCGTAATTACTGCTTTCGGGATAGAGCGGCAGGCCCGCTCACTGGGTTATGCCACTCAGAAGCTCGACGGCGATGCGCTGGTCAAATCCAACAGCGCCAATGTGCTCTCCGGTTTGTCGGGGCGTATGGCTGGTGTTAATATCATCCAGGGAAATGGCGTGGAGGGGGGGACTACCCGTATCGTTATCCGCGGGGTGAACTCCATTTTCGGGAATAATCAGCCGCTGATTATTGTGGACGGTGTGCCACTCGAAAATGCGCCGGGCTGGACGGATGTGGAATCCGGACGCGACTGGGGCAGTGCCATCAATAATATCAATCCGTCCGATATTGAACGCCTCGATGTGTTGAAGGGCGCGAACGCCGCGGCCCTGTATGGCGCCCGGGGCAGCAACGGGGTCATCCTGATCACTACCAAAAAAGGAGCATCGAGAGCTGGAATTGGCATTGATTACCAGTATAGTATGCGTACAACCAAACCGTTTTACTGGAGAGCAGTTCAGGATGAATACGGTTTCGGTGGTCCGCTTTCTTTCAACGAACCTGTACTTGGAAAGGATGCCGATGGGGTCCTGCTCCATCCGGTGAAACTGTACGACGACTTTGGCCCCGAGGGTGTTTCCACCACCGAAACGTTCGGTGCCTATGCCAGCTCCCAGTCGTGGGGGCCGCGCCTCGACGGTACGCTGGTGCGCTGGTGGGACGGTGAAATGCGCAACTGGTCGTCGCAACCCGGCAACTTCGAACGCTTCTTCCAGACCGGCGTGACGCAACGACACAATCTGGCCTTTTCGGGGGCCAGCGACATGGGCTCGGTGCGCGCCTCCTTCACCCGGGAAGATCACCGCTCGGTGGCGCTGAACAGCGAGTACAACCAGACTACCGCACAAATCGGCTCCAAACTCAGGGTTTCCAAAAAGGTCAGGGCCGAACTGGGGGTCTCCTATATTCAGTACAACCGCCTGAATTCACCGCTGCTGGGCAGCGACAATAATTCTTTCGGCAAAATCATGGTGTATGGCTATCCCAGAAGCTATCAGGGAGAAAACCTGAACTATGAGAATCCGGACGGGACGAAACACGACTTTGGCTCCAATCCGTTCGCCTGGGGCAATATTGACGTGTTCTGGTCGGTGTACAACCAGAATTCGTGGCTCCGCCGCAACAAGGTCATAGGTTCGGTATCCATGTTCTACGACGTCACCGACTGGCTGACGGTCATGGGGCGTACCGGAACAGACCATACTTTCGACGAGTTTGAATCGAAAAACAAGCCTGCCGATATTTCGGGTACACTCGGCGGTGGCTACTCGCACAGCCTGAGCAAGGGTGCCACTGTCAACAATGAATTTCTGGTTACAGCCCGCAAGGAGCAACTGCTGCCCGGACTGTATGCTTCACTGAATATCGGCGGCACGCAGTATCAGAACCGGCAATACAGTATTTACGGCAGCAATTTCAATCAGTGGCGCGATCCGTTTCTCTACACATTCGGAAATTATGTGGGGTACCCCGCAGCTCCCGGTGAAGGCCGCTATGAACGGCGCCTGAACTCGCTGTACAGTTTCGCCGACCTGAACTACCGCGACTGGCTGTTCGGACAGGTTACGCTGCGCAACGACTGGGCCAGCACGCTGCCCAAAGCTACCGGCTCCTACCTGTTCCCCTCAGCCAACCTGAGTTTTGTGCCATCGGAGTTGCTGAAATGGGAAAACCGCAACGGACTCCATTTCGCCAAGCTGCGTTTTGCCTACTCGGAAACGGCCAGCGATGATGCTCCGTACCAGCTTGAAAAGGTGTTTTACACCGGCAGTTTCGCCGGTCAGCCCACTGCCTCTACCGAAGGCACGATACGGCCGCTCGACCTGAGGCCGCAGCGCAGCCGCGGGTACGAGGCCGGAATTAACCTGGGTGCCTTCCGCGACCGCCTTCAGGTGGATGTTACCTGGTACTATCAGCGCAGCTATAATCAGTTGCTGAACTCGCCCATTCCTATCTCGTCCGGATACCCGACGGTGCGTATCAATACAGGGGAAATCAGTAACCGCGGACTGGAGGCCATTGTTTCCATGCGCTGGGTTGACCACAGCAGCTTTTCCTGGGAAACTGCGCTGAACGTTGCCGGAAACAGAAACCGCCTCGAATCACTGTCGGATGGCGCCGACCTGCTCGAACTGGCCGGTATCTGGGGCGCCAACGGTCCGGCAGTAGGCGTGAAGGCCGGTCAGCCCTACGGCATCATCGTCGGATTCGACTACCTGCGCGACGAAGCCTCCGGGCTGCCACTGGTGAATGAAAACGGCACCCGGTACCAAATCACGAACGTGCGTGTGCCCATACGCATGTACGACGACCAGGGTAATTTCCTGCGTTATGCCAACTCTACGCCGAAATTCACAGGAGGTATCCGGAACTCCTTCACCTGGAAAGGATTCCGCGTTGAGGTGCTCATTGATGCGAAAATCGGTGGCGATATGTACGCCGGTTCGTATGCAACAGCCCTTCAGAGCGGACAGAGTCCCTCCACGCTGTATGAGCGAAATGGCGGCGGACTTCGCTATGTGCGCCCCGACAGCAGTATTGCCAATATCGGCGTCATCCTGAATGGCGTACATTCCGATGGCACACCCAACGACAAGGTGGTACACTATTACTACAAATACCTGAATGCAGGAGGGTGGGGGCCCGTGCTCACCACGCCAGCCGTATTTGAGAATACCTGGGTGAAGCTCCGCGAGGTGTCACTCACCTACGACCTGCCCCGCGCGTGGCGCACGAAGGTGTTCCAGAATCTCGAACTGACGCTCGTCGGGAGAGACCTGGCTTACCTGTTCACTACCTTGCCCGACCGGATTAATCCGGAAGGCGCCAACGGAAGCGGCAATGCACAGGGTATAGAATTTGGCGCCCTGCCCGGCATGCGCAGTTTCGGATTAACCCTGAATGCTTCATTCTGAGCCAGTTACATGAAAAAGACAAATATTCAGATCATTATATTGCTGGCATTGTTCGTTCTGCCGGTTGCCTGCCGCAAGGATTTCGACGAAATCAACAAGAATCCGTTCAACCCGACGCAGACCAGCATGGAGGCGTTGTTCAACGGCATCATCTCGTCTTTGCCGCTCGGCTGGAATGAACAGTTCTACCTGAACAACGAAACCCTGTACGAGCTAACCCAGCAGGGAGCGCTCATCGCACACGCCTGGCCCAACATCCGTATCGGTGTGGATGAGGTGTGGAATAACTATTACTCCACCCTGCGCAATATCCGCGCCCTCGAGGATCGGTTCGACCAGTACGACGGACAGCAGGACGAGCTCGACGTGGTGCGGGCCCAGCTGAAAATCCTGCTGGCGTACAAGACTTTCAAGGTGACTGATCTGTTCGGTGATATGCCGTTTTTTAACGCCGGGAAGGGTGGCAATAGCAGCGAATTCCTACGACCCGAATACGATTCGCAGGAGGAGATTTACCGTTCGCTGCTGGAAGACCTGAAATGGGCTGAAAGTCACCTGCACCTCGAGCCGAACACACCCGACGGGAGGCCCTACTACAACTTCCGCCAGTTTGAAACCATGCTGAAAAATGACCTTACCCTGTGGCGGCGCTGGGCCAATTCGATGCGGCTGCGCCATGCCATGCGTATTTCGGACAAAGACCCTGCGCTGGCCGGGGAGATTATCCGGGATATTGTGGATAACAAACTTCCGGTAGTCCGGAGCGGCGAGGAAATCTGTCTGTGGCCCCGCGATATGGGTATCACGTTCGATGGTCACCACTGGTCTTTTTACGAGCACAGGGGACTGCGCATGGGCACCACGATGTGGCATCAGATGTCGGTACATGATTCCACCAACGGCAGCGGCATCATTGATCCGCGGGCCTATGTATTCTTCGAGACCAACAACAAGAATGAGTGGAAGGCCTTCCCCAATAATCCCGGCGCCAATCCGCCGCTGGAGGGTGGTATCCCTTACAACGGCGGCCGCGACTACAATCCGCCGGTGAAAGGAGCAGCCTGCAAGTTTTCACCCTTCCAGTACTACCTGATCCGCGACCAGTTTGACGTTCCGGAAGTGCTCATTTCCGCTGCGGAAGTCCACCTGACACTGGCGGAGGCCTACAAGCGGGGTATTGGCGTATCCCAGGACGATTATTCTGCCGACGAGCAGTACGCCGAGGGCATCAGTGCGAGCATACGATTCTGGTACAAGGTGGTGAATCGCACCCAGCGCTGGGCCAACCGCCCCGCCGAGCCCGGGCTGGGACAGATATACCAGTATATTTACCACCCCAAAGTGAGCTTTTCGGGCAACAACTTCAGTCTCGACCTTATTTACACCCAGTTGTGGATAGATTTGTTCAGGCAGCCGTGGGAGGCTTACGCGCTCGCGCGGCGCACAGGCGCCACCCCGCGCGAGGGCGCTCCGCTAGACTGGAACCGCTTTACCTATCCGGCCAGCGAATCGGAGTACAATCAGGCCAACTGGAACGCGCAGGTGCAGCGCATGGGCGGCAGCGACGCGAAGGAAGTGAAAGTGTGGTGGATGGGGGAGTGAGGCAGAAAACTTTATACGATCCTGATTCCTGGAATATGATTGAAATCCTTGGTATTAAGGGTTGCAACCGGGTAGTTCCATGCGCGTGCTGTGGCAGCAATTAATATATCCAGGGGTTGTTGATGGAGATTGGATTGTCGGAGGTGTGTATAAATATCCGCAGCCTCGCGGGCGCAGGCACGATCAAACGGCAGTATTATAACGCTGTCAAAGAATTGCACCCAAAACGAGTCGGAAGAGCTTTTCTCGCCGCGAAGAATTTCATACTCTACCAAAACGGGTACAGCCACCGCATAATTCTGAATGAGTTGATAAAGTCGGGTTTGAGATTTGTCTTTGTGGCGGTAGTACTCTATCAGAATATTCGTATCAATACATACTATTTCCGTGAATTCAAATGTGATTGCTTTTCTTTGATTAACTGGAGTTGTTCATCTGTCGCCACTGGGCCACCCAGCAGAAATTTCTGAAAGTCAGATCGTGGTACACTATACCACGGCAATTGTGTTTTTTTGATACCCAGTGCGTTGGCATACTGCTCAACTGCTTCAGCTGACAAGTATTGTAGTTCATGACAAACGGCAGTATCGGGTACCTGATGATTTTTATCTGTCTGAATGATTGCCAAAAGAAGTAGTTCTATCATCAGCGAACTCTGCATCAGAGCGATGATTGTGCTTGCCTGATCTATATTCATAGCCCCAATCTGAGTAATCATACAATCATAATCAGACGAAATTCCGGTCTTTTCTTTCGCCTCTTTTCCGGTAAAATCAGTAGTGTCTCTCAGGAGTGGCGTTAAGAAATCAATCATTAGTTCGAGTCCAAAAAGCAGTCTTTCAGATGTTCCCCGCAGTTCGGGAATTGACATTGCTACCGATTCCAGATCATATTCTATCTTGCGCAAAGTCCCGACGATTTCCAAATCAGCTAAAAAAGACATACATCCAAACCGTAAACTCCACATCTCCGGAAATAGCCTCTCCAGATTTTCCCTCAAGAGTTCCTCATCACCCTTCAGAGCATTCTGTAATTTCCCCATTAATGTATTTACTGCATTCTGAAGGTTTTCAGGCACAAAAATGTCTTGATCCCTGCAGGCCTCTAAAAGGCCGGGAAGCGAAGAGAATAGTGTGTCAGAAAGTTGTCTCATGGTACTCAAAGTGGAACATCTAAAACAGTTAACTGGTGCTTTGGATTGTTACCACTATACAAAGGTAATGGAAAATATACCTGATGTCAAGACCTGCTTCAAGCGTTCGTCATCCGGGGTATTGCTTTTGATGATGTAACCGGGCAGACGCCTGCCAGTGCTGCTGTATCAAGCGCAGATATGTAGATCCTCGAAGTACCTGCTGAATTGGTTTAGGTTGTATGAAAGGTCTCTATCCGGAAGATACGAGGCAAGACGCGGTTGGTCGGAGGGTACGTACGCCTGTTTTCTGCAGGGTTTTCAGGTCTCGGCTTTGTCCGGAGCCTGGGTTTTGTTTAACCGCAGAGTTATGCAGAGTATGACGCAGAGTTGCGCAGAGTTATCTTTCTCTGCATCCCTCTGCAATTTCCTCCGCGTACCTCCGCGTACCTCTGCGCAACTCTGCGGTTACCTCCGCGTACCTCTGCGGTTACCTCTGCGCAACTCTGCGGTTAAACAAACATGGTTCGCAGTTTACAAAAACCATTTACTGCATAATGTACCGGTGAGAAAAAAGTGTTTTGGACACACCCGTGGTGTCAAGATAGGGCTGTTGACTCAGTCCGCGGGGGGGGACTTCCTCTGAAGTATATTCTCGCAGCAACAAAGTAAATGGAATACAACATGCATATCAAGCCCCCTTGAAAGACAATCCCGGGCATCACTTCCCGATACAAAAAGTGATGTGTGTTGATTTCCAAGCATTTGTGAAAAACAGGTGCAAGTCAGGTATCTACTTGGCAAAAAGGGTGGTTTTGAACAAAAAGCAGGCATTAAATCCAGGTCGCAGGACGCGACAAGACAAAACCATCAGGTTTGCTTATATTATCAGGAAGTTGGCTATGTCGCAACTTGTTTTTACCGATCAAACCGCTGAAATCTACGACGCTTTTTAATTGAATCGAGTGGCGGTGTTGCGGGAAATAAACCCCGATCCGTTTTCCCGGCGAAAGGCTTTTTATGGCTTGAATAGGCGGAATCAGGTCGGTATCACCTGAAATCAGAATGGCGACATCAAATTGGTCTGTAAAAGTATCCATGAGCATTTGGGTAGCTATATTCACATCCGTCATTTTTTCCTTTGGGGAAGGCCAATTACTACCACATCCTTTGCAATGAATAATATTGGACTGGTAACGACCATAATAGAAATGGCAACTTGTCGAGGTTTTAAGCGCATCCAAATAGGTACGTTGCCTTCCTTCTTTGTCAGGCTGATTGGTCACCATCGAAGTGAAGTATTTGGTTGCCACCAGACTTTGGTCTGGTAATAAAAGAGAATTGGAAAGCGCTTCGACATCCAACCAAAGATACTTATTATTGTATTGGGCTTTCATGCCAAAATACAGGTTGAAGCCGTCGATGTATGTAATTGCTCGTTTCATTTAGTTAAAATCAGTTAAGAAGGATGATCGGATGTTTAGGTAAATTAAAGTTGAAATTCGTGTTCAATTGGGTGATAGCTTGTCTTGATGTGATTTTGATGTCGTTTTAATTGCCTCAAAAGTTGAAGTTTTTTAAATAAATTTTGAAGAAGATAAAAATGTCATTACCTTTGACGAACCTAAACAGCACCGAGGGTAGTCCCCTCGGCCGTTCGCCCCGAAAGGGGCGATTCTTTTTTGGATGCGTATATTGGGAAAGTCGGAAAGGAGCAGATGCTCTTTTCCGACTTTTTGTTTTGCAA
>CAIYFY010000061.1 GCA_903925535.1 uncultured Bacteroidota bacterium
ATTTTATTGTTTTTGCGCCCTCCATGATGACATTGTACTTATAACCGGCACCAAAATCCCTGTTCAGTCCAATGGTTCCTTCAAGCGTGACAATGCTGCCCAGTTCCACCTGATCGGTAGTGGTGACTGTCAGATCAAAGTTGTTGGCAGAGCCATCCTGAATATGAATCCAGTTGCGACCCATAATCATCGGGTTCAGTTTCACGCACTTGCCGGTTACCTTGATAACTTTCCCGTCGTATTTACCCAGGTTGGCCATGAGCGAGGCAATCTTCACAGATCCTTTCGCACCGGCAATCTCGGAAGTGGGCGGGGCAACATCCGCCTCATGATTGTGCGGGCCTCCGCTGAGTGCCTGATCCACCGCTGATCCGCCGCCCTGAGCACCACCCGGTTCGGTGGTTAGACCGGGCACCAGGTAGAGTGTTTCGAATACGCGGTCATACTCCTTGCTCTGGAAGTTTTTCTTCATCAGCCCGCCGGAGTAGTAATAGGTGGTGCCAATTTGTACATTTGATTTCGGAATGGCAATCCAGAAGCTCTGTCCGTTCTCGTTTACACGTACATAGGTGTACTTGTCGGTGTGCAGTGTCTCCTCCGCCACGACCTTGTGCTGTTCCTGTCCCCCTGCAGAGGCTGTACCCGTCTGACCCTGCAGCACGCTGTTTACTGCGGAGCCCCCCTGCGCTGGCACATCTTCCACTTCAATTACTTTCGGTCCCGAATCGCAGGCTCCGAGCCCGGCTACCACAACCAGTGCCGGAATCCACTTCATCATGTTCATTTTTGTCTGCTTTTTCATCTTTTTGTTCTTGTTTTGTAACTTCAGGGTTAAATGTATGGCACAATCGCACGACAAAAAACCGTACAAGTCAAAAACGGTGCATCAGTTTGGTATTAAAGAGCAGAAAATCGTTGGAGCCTCCCGTGAATGTCTTCTCTGCGTACAGGAACAGGCTCTCTTTTTTGGTGATATTGAATGAAACACTTCCACCTGCCACGTTCTGCTGTGTCTGATACTCGCTGGAGTACTTGTACTGCACATAACGATAGTAGGTTTCCATGTTCAGTTTTCCTTTGAAAAAGTCTTTCGACAACCTTGCACTGTAGATGTTCGAGTTGACAAAGCCTGTCCTCAGAATATTGGCGTTCAGCGACAGATTGGCCTTTATACCGGGTATCCTGTTTACGTTGGCAAAGCAGTTCAGATTCTTGAAGTTACTGACAGTGGTCTGCTGGAAGCGCATGCTGCCGTTCACACCGAATGTTATCAGTTTCCACGGATGGTAACTCACATTCAAACGAAGTCCCTGCCGGCTTTCATTCTCGATCAGCTGGTCTATGAACGATTTATACGATTCATAGTAGATGATATTCTTTCGTGTGTCGTACGACAGCGTGGCATTGAGCTTTTTGGAGAATCTGTATCTGGCAGAAACAAACAGATTGGTCAGTTGTGGCTTTGAGGATACCTCGCCATTCACTTTTTGGTAGGTATCAAGTTCCATCGAACTGAACAGATTCAGGTTTTTGGCTACATCTGTATTACTCTGAAAATAGAAAAAGCGCCTGTCGGTGAATCCGCCGTTAAACTGGTCCAGTAATCCCAGGGTCATCTGCGTGTTCAGCTTTTCTCCGGTCTTGCTGTAACCGATGAAGCCGCCGGCCTGAAACAGAGAGGGGTCAAATCTGTAATCTGTAAAGTTCGGGCGTGAACCGGCAATGACTCCGTATGACAGGCTTTTGCTGAAAGACCCTTCGTACTGAAGCCCGTCAATAGCACCGACACTGGCCATTTTCGGATTGATTTTGCGGCCCAGTGTTATGCTGTTTTTATCATTGAACTGGTACTTTGCAGACAGGGAATATACCTTGAGTGCGTCATTGATATTTTCCTGCACATTGGCCCATTCGCCCAGTGTATGCCGGAATACAATATAGTTATCGGTTGAAAACTTCGAATTGTTGATGTTGTTTCCCTGAAAGTTGAAGGAATAACGCATCCTGTGCCTTTCACCGCCATTAAAAATACTCGAATAGGAGGCCACCGCAATCCGCGCCCTGATTTTCTGTTTGTCTTTTATTCTGGAAGTGCTCTTTTCCTCTTCCTGAAGCGCTTTTTGCTCGGGATTGGCCGCCGGCACATCCGCTTCGGGCAAAACAGGTTCCTCTTTTCTGGTTTCTTTCACAGGCACGCGCGCGGTAATCTCGTCGTTTACCTTGAAATCAAGTCCCCCCAGCTTGCTGCACACGCAGGATGTGCTTGATTTGTTGGTAACCAGCAGTGCCGGTATCAGAGCGCTTTCCTTGCGGATAAACAGCGTATCGTTGATCTTGATATCAGCCGTGGAGGAGAATTTCACATATACATTCCGCGAAGAGGTGAATGTAACATTACCCTGCAAAAAACTGCCTTGGCCCCGCAGGAACGAGGCCAGAAACAGTGTAATGATGACGAGGGCAGATTGTTTCATCCTGGTTTATTTATGGCATACGATACATTCAAATGACTCAAACTTGTACTGCACTATGTACTGCCCGTCCACGAGCACCTTTTTATGGCACTCGGCACAGGCTACCCGGGCATGCTTGCCGTCAAGTTTGAAGGCGGCTCTGTTGTGGTCATAATTCACTTCTTCCCATTTCTCGACACCGTGACAACGCTTGCAGTCGGTCGAACCATTATTTTCAAATTGCCGGCCGTGTACGTTTTCGTGACAGGTGACGCACTGGCTGCCGATTGGCGCAAAGACTACTTTGGTCTGTGAGCCAGCATCCGGCTTGTGACAGGCGCCACAGGATACCCGGTTGTGCGCTCCTTCCAGCCTGAAGGCTGTTGTGCTGTGATCGAAACCGGTGGCAGTCCAGCTTTCAGTGACGTGACACTTGTTGCAGTTCTGTTCGGGGTAGTATTTTTCCTGAAGTGTGTTCTTGTGGATGTCTTCGTGACAGTCCACACATCGCTCACCAATATTTCTGAATTGCCATTCCGGCTTTTTCGCCTCATCCAGGTGGCAGGCGAAACAGGGTGTGGCTATGTGCGCGCCTGTGAGCGGGAAGTTTGTTTTTTCGTGTTCCGCCACACCGAACAGGGGGTTGTCAAATCCGTTTACATCATGACATTCGGCACAATCCCTGTTCTTGTTTGTACGGGTGAATACTGTTTCATGGTAATCCTTGTGGCACGAAAAGCAGTTGCCGAATTCCAGCGGTTTGATAAAGTCGGAGAGGTGACAGTCCTTGCAATTTACTGAAGCATGCCTGCCCAGCAGCGGGAAATCTGTATTGGCATGGTTGAAATTCTCCGGCACGCCGGCTATTTTGAAGCTCTCTTCGTTATGGCACGATTTACACTCCCTGCCGAACTTTCCCTCGTGAACGTCTTTGTGGCATATAACACAATCCGCATTTTTTACACCCGATCTGTCCTGAAATACCTCCGCTACCGGAACATCCAGATTATGGCAGTCCTTGCAACTGACTGCCTTGTGCTTGCCCGAGAGCGCAAATCCTGTCTTGTTGTGGTTGAATTTGTTGTTCAGAATTTCGAATCCCTGCTCGGTATGGCATTCCTTGCAGTTGTTGCCCAGTTTGTTCCGGTGCACGTCCTGGTGACAACTGTTGCAATTGGTGTAGGCTACACCAGAGAAGCGCTGAAATTCGGCGCTATTCCGTGTCTCTTTCGGGTGACATTCTATGCAGCCCACATTTTTGTGTTTTCCGGCCAGCGGATAATGCGTCTGTTCGTGTCTGAATCTGGAGGCTGGCGCAAAGTCGTCGGTGGTATGACACTGGGCGCAGTTGACGGATAGTGTACCCTGGTGCACATCCTGGTGGCAGTCCTTGCAGTCCTTGCCAAGTCCCAGATAAGTTTCAGGTCTCTTTTTGATGTTCTGATCCTGAATCAGATCGGCCTTGTGGCATGCCCGGCAG
>CAIYFY010000062.1 GCA_903925535.1 uncultured Bacteroidota bacterium
AAAGTACCTGGTTTCGTTACCGTTTACATAAAACCTGTCGAACCTCGGATCGTCCTTATCGGCAGTCATGATGGTGAAGTTCGGTGCGAACCTGCGGGTTCGGAGTAACTTGTCGTATCGAGCCAGTTCCGATATAAATCGGGGTGTGCCCACTGGCTCCGACTGCAGATCGCCCAGTGCGGAATCGGCCAGAGAGGCTTCCAAATGGTCACATTCGTCACCGTAGGCCATTTCATCCGGGGGGGCCAGAAAGCTCTCCGCAAAATATCCGAAGTATGGTTTTTCGGGCAGCACGCTCAATTTGACAGCTGCAAGCAGGTCGTAATACCGGTCGGGGTCAGGCGGGGTGCCGTCCGGGCGCATTTGTACGTGCGACATATCGCCCCGCATGAAATCGAAATCAAAGACAGACTGAATGTGTTTATAGTGATTGCAGGCATAATCCCATGCCCTGACATTGGGTTTGTCAAAATTGAGTTCCCAGTCTGCGTTGTTTTTTTTGGATTCGTACAGTCTGTATCGGGTGAGTGGCCCGAATACCCTGGAGAATTTCCCGGGGTGGATAAAGCGATAATCCCTCCATATTCTGCCTTCCTCATCAATATTCACAGCATTCGGGTCGGGGTCCACTTCAATACCCCTGTACGGTGGACCCATAGTGGCCGGCAGCGTTTCCAGCCCTGCCCGGTACAGCAGTTCAACCATTTCCTTCCGCCGTTCAAGCCGCCCGTCGTAGTCGTCGGGAGCGCCAAACATAAACAACAGCCGGTCTTCTTCCCTCCATTTTTCGAAGAATTCCATCGGAGATTCCGGCAAAACGAGTCCGGGAGTTGCGGTGCCCTTGTATTTCAGGAAGTCCTGGAGTATAAAGTATACGTCCACATACAAATCAGAGTGGTGGCTGTACAAAATCCGGTCTTTTCTTCTGATCCATTCGAACAGGCCCGGATTGGCGAGCGACTGTTCTGCATACCTGTCAACGTGCGGGATGACATCCACCCCGACTACCCTGCCCGTGAGATGCAGCAGTCCTACAACCAGCGACAGTTGTTTTTCAACAGTATCAAGATGAGGAAATACACTGAAGAGTTCCTGACTGAAGAATTCGGGATTGATATTCCAGCTGGTTGGTCCGTACAGACTGGATACCACGCCGGGTTCGAATACTGGAAGCAGATGAATTGCCTGCTGGGCTGAGGGCAGCGTCATACTGTATGGAACCACCGACCAGAAACTGCCAATCGTTCTGACATTGATTCCCACCGTCCGGGCCCGTTTAATCCATGCAGTATCCCGCTCATTCCGGACTGGTGAAGGGAAATGCAGATTTTCAAAAACAGAATACAGTTGTTTTTCATACTGGGATTCAAGCAAGGCAAAGATTTTGTCAACAGGCTGAGTAACAGCATCTGAAGGTAATAAATCGAGCAGTGCGGGTGTCATTTTTCCGTTCATGCCTGTCAAGTTTTTATGAAATCAGATTACTGAAAGAAAAAAAAGTTGCACGTATAATAAAAAGTCGTTCATTTGCGCAACAATTCAACGGTTTACACTCAAAAACGGCCTCGTAAAACCGCTTTTCAAATCATTCTTCTGTACCGCTAATGCAACCAGGCCGTGATTTACA
>CAIYFY010000063.1 GCA_903925535.1 uncultured Bacteroidota bacterium
AGGACGTATTTGTTGCCCAGGCAGACAGGCCGCCATTGGCTCTGGTGCACACCCAGCCATCGAGACCACTGCTGAAATCATCCACATCCACCAGTCGCCAGTCTTTCAGATTGTTGTATTCCACTGTTTTCCCGGCGGGAATATTGATATCTTCTGTAATAACCAGGTTCAGATTGGATACGGTAATTTTATCTCCGTCGTAAGAGATAGAGGCCGAATTACTGCCCTTTTTCAGAAAAACCGTGTCGGCTACGGTACTTTCAACGGTCATACGTCCGGTTCCGCCGTCTTTGAATACGTGCAACTGGGCATCGCTGTCGGGTATAACAGTACCTGCGCCAACCGGTCCGGTGGACGGAAATATATTGGTCTGTCCGATCAGGGAGAGCGAATAAGGGGAGGCTGTCAGCCGAACCCGCGGCACCAGTTCGGCACCGTTGTTGACAGAGATACCGAGAAAGTAGGTCTTGTCAAAAGCGGCTGTGAGTGGATTGCTCTTGCCGAGCAGGGTACTGTAAACCCCGCCAAGCAGCTCCACGGCATCCTGCGTTTCCGACCAGACGGGGGTTCCCCCGGTGGCGGACTCATACAGGCGGAAAGTCATGGCATAGTCGCCGTCGTCGAGGTTGGCACCCGAGGCCGTCTGAATAGTTCCCTGGATACTCAGGTTTGCCTGCGCCTGCGCCTGCACAAACGAGCACAGCAACAGTCCCGACAATAAAAAGAGTCTGATATGTTTCATGTCTTGTTTCAGTGTTGTTGTGTGTTATTGAACCCAGATTTCGATGTTGCTGATGCCATAGCTTTCGTTCGACGCCACTTCATCCAGACTGGAGCCAAACAGAAGCCAAAAGTCATTGCCGGTATGCTGGGCAATCATTTCAGCCCTGGTATTTCCATCAGCAATAGATTGATTTGTGCCGGGGAAAAAATTGACGTAACCAACACCGATAAAGTTGAATTCAGCTGGATGTTCACCTACCCAGCCTGTTTGAAAATAACCATTTGACTGTGCCGGAGCCGTGTAGGGATTTAACTGGGAGGCAAATCCGGCCCAGCCACTTTCAGGGAAATCCCATGTGTCAAAAAAGTGATAGGTAAAAACCACCCTCACACGCGTGTGTGGAATCCCCGTAAGATCAAACTTCTTCTTCATTACATCGTTTCCGTTCTGATCAGGCCGGAGGATAAAGCCCTGACTGAAGGGGGTATTGGGAGTGAACCGCTGAAATGTTCTGGATGTGTTGTTGGTCCAGTCATCCACGCAGGTCCAGCCCTCGCTGCCTGATCCGAAGTCATCGCGGTCAATCAGACGCCAGGCCGACAACCCGTTATATTTTATTTCCACGCCGGCTGGCAGGTTCAGGTCATCAGAGAGCGTCAGATTCATATCCTGGATCGTGATCTTGTCTCCGTCAAAAGTGATACTGGCCGAATTGCTGCCTTTTTTAAAGCGAATGGCAGCATCGTTGCTGCCTTCTACCAGCAGTTTGCCCGTACCCCCTGTATTTTCAGTTTGCAATTGTACGCGCGAATCGGGTGTTATTGTACCTGCACCAACACTGCCTGTTGAGGGGAAAAGATTCGTTTCTCCGAGGAGCGACATGGCATAGGGAGAAGATGTCAGGCGCGCGCGCGGAATGAGCTCATCGGCGCCACTGACCGATACTCCGAGGTAATAAACCACGTTAAACGGTGCTGTAAGGGGTGTTACCGATCCAAGTGATACACTGTAGATACCACCTGTTACCTGAACAGCATCCTGTGTTTCCGACCAGACAGGCGTTCCGCCGGTTTCTGTTTCATAGAGGCGAAAGGTCATGCTGTAGGTACCGTTGGCCACAGGAGCGCCGGAAACATTCTGTACGGATCCCTGAATGACCAGCCCGGCCTGTGCACTGACGGAGCAGACTCCGCCGAACATGACAGCAAATAATAGTAATAAGCGATGCATTGTTTCGTTCATTTTGAAGTGTGCTGTAAATGGTTGCCGGCCGGAGTTATCTGACCCAGATTTCAATATTGCTGATACCGAAGCTTTCATTGACAGTGTCTTCGGCCAGATTCGACCCAAAAAATATCCAGAACTTGTCCAGTGAGGTCTGTGCCACCATGGAGCCGCGAATATTATAGTCGCTGAAACTGGCATTAATGGTGGTATAGCCGGATGGGCCGAGTACTCCGTTCATTCCAAGTGCGGGTCTTCTCCAGCCCAGCTGAAAGAAACCGTTTGACTGTCCGGCGATTACGTATGGATTTAACTGTGAGGCGAATGCCCCGTAGCCAAACTCGTTTGCCACTCCGTTCTGGTAATCCCATGTGTCAAAGAAGTGATACGTAAATACCACTTTCACCATACTGTGCGGGATCCCTGTGAGATCTATCTCCTTTTTCAGGCAGGAGGTGCTCACCTGGGTAGGCCGGAGGATATACCCCTTGCTGAACGGCGTATTCGGTGTGAAACGTTCAAATGCTGCCGTGGTGGTACTGTTCCATATAGTATGGCAGATCCAGCCGTCGGTTCCGGTTTCAAAATCATCGGTATCCACCAGTCGCCAGTCGGCGGCGCCATCGTATTTGATGGTTTTGTTGGCGGGCAGTTTGATTCCCTCGTCGAATACGATATTGAAGTTGGAGATATTGATTTTATCTCCATCGTAGGAAATGGTGGCTGTATTGCTTCCTTCCCTGAACACGATTTCAGCGCCTTCACTGCCACCCACTGCCACCCTGGCTGCGCCGTTTTCATTTTTTACATGCAGCTGGGCGCCGGAGTCGGGAGTCTTCGTACCAATACCGATTGCGCCGGTAGAGGGGAAAATATTGGTTTGTCCGATCAGTGAAAGTGCGTAAGGCGAGGAACTGAGGCGGGCGCGTGGCAGCAGTTCCGGACTGTTGTTCACCGATACCCCGAGATAGTAAGGCTTGTCGAAAGAAGCCGTGAGGGGAGAAATCTGTCCGAGTGTTGCGCTGTACAATCCGCCGGATACATTGAGCGTCGGTTGCGTTTCCGACCAGACCGGCGTGCCGCCGGTTTCTGTTTCGTACAACCGGAAGGTCAGGCTGTACTTGCCATCCGCAAGCGCAATTCCCGATGAGTTTTGAATGGAACCCTGAATACTCAGGTTTGCCTGCGCCTGTAAACCGGCGCCGAAACCAAGCATCAGTCCCAGAATGAGTAACGAGTACTTCATAGGCTGACTTTTCTGTTTGCAGTGGAATTAATAAGTTAAAACCGGTGCAAAAGTGGTCTCTGGCCGTTTGTCGTGGCACAAACCGGACATGGCTAATGTGTCATTCTGTATGAAAACCGGCTGTCAGACAGGCCTGAAGTGTCAGGGGATGCGGGAAGGAGCTATAAATACGTGTGGGGCGACTTGCCGAAGCGTTCGCGGTAAATACGGGAAAAATGAATTTTATCTTTCAGTCCGACAGCTGCCAGCACTTCGGCAACGGAGGTCATTTTACCTGATTCAAAAAGCTGCCGGGCATACTCCAGGCGGATTACCTGAATATACTCGTTGGGCGTATGGCCTGTCAGTTTGTTCAGTTCCCTGAACAGTGTGCTCCGGCTTGTGTGCATATGCTGTGCCAGCCACTCAACAGAGAAGTCGGCAGCAGCCATTTTCGACAGAATGAGCCGGTTCAGCTGGTCCAGCCACTCGTGTTGTTCTTCAGACAGACCCGGGATGAGCGGAGCAAAAGCATCGGAAGCCGCCGGCACTCCGGTGAACAGTCCGGTAATCCGCTCCTTCATTTCATCCAGCGAAAAGGGCTTCCACAGCACGGCGGTGGCCCCGGCTGCGCGCGCGCGTTCTTCGGCGTCAGGAGAAGTCATGGCCGTGAGTACGAGCACCTTCATGCTGTCGAAAGCAACAGTACTCCTGATTTGTGCCATCAGTTCGAAGCCGTTCATACCGGGCATCATCAGGTCGCAAATCAGCAGATCGGGCACCACACCGTCTTTCAGGTGGTTCAGCAGACTGTTACCCGAGAAGAAGACCGTGACATCGAAGTCGTCGCCCAGAATATCCGAGAGGAGTTTTCCGATTTCGGGGTTATCGTCCACCACATAAATTTTCCTGCGTTTCAGGGCATCGAGTGGTGTATTGGCCCGAACGGGCTGCGGGTCGGGCCGGAAATGACCGGCTGCTTCCGACGTGTGTTCCGGTGCGGGGAAATCGAGATAAAAAACACTGCCTTTCCCGACTTCGCTTTCCACCCGGATATTTCCCCCGAACAGATCCATGATTTCACGGGCAATAGACAATCCGATACCCGTTCCGCCTTCAAAAGGCGTATCGGCCCGCTGTGTCTGGAAATAGCGTTCGAAAATATGCGGCATATCGGCGGGATCAATTCCGCGGCCCGCATCGGCCACCGAGACAGTAACAGTATCGTTGTTTACGGCAACAGAAACGGTAATTCTGCCGGCGCTGTCGGAGTATTTCACCGCATTTGCCACAATGTTTTCCAGTACGCGCCTGAACAGGCTCTCATCGGCCTCTACAATTGGTTTATCCAGTACACCCTTTACAAAGTGAAATTTGATACCTTTCTGACCGGCACTGTAATTATGCAGACGAATAATATCCTCAATCACTGGTATAATTTCGATTCGCTGACGGATATCCGGCGATTTCAATTGCTCATCCCGCGACAGCAGCAGCAAATCATTGATCAGAACAAGCAACTTTCGGGAGTTCC
>CAIYFY010000064.1 GCA_903925535.1 uncultured Bacteroidota bacterium
AATCTGGTCACCATTGGCGACCAGAAAAGTGCCGACCGCTGGCAGGAAATCATTGACCTGAACAACAAGCTGAAAAACGAAGCTGTATTCTCCAAGAATCTGTCTTTTGATGCCGGTGTGGTGTACGAAGAATCGGAAACAACCGAACTGACAAGGGCCATTACCAACGAATGGGAGGTGGAGTTCAGTACATCATTTGCACAGGAATACGGGGTGGAAGTAAACGGTATTGGCCTGGGTGCCGGTATCACCATGGGTGTTACCACTACGCAAAATGTAAGCTCAACCAATACGCAAACGCAGTCCAGAACGGTGGGTTTTGCACTGGCAGACGATGATATCGGTGATAATTTCACTATTAACGTGAAAAAAGACCGCGCCTACGGCACCCCGGTATTCGATCTGGTGAGCGGCCAGTCGCAGTGCCCGCACGAACCCAATACGCAGCCGCGTCAGGGTGTTGAGCTGGCAGCCGACAAACAGGTGGCCGTGAATGTACCCATGAACGATGTGGCGGTGTTCAAACTGTATCTGGGCAATACCAGCCAGTCGGAAGAAATGAAGTTCTATACGCTGGAAGGTTTGCAGGAGAACAACCCCGATGGAGCAATTATCCGCTTTAACGGACAGCCTTCGGTAAATGTGGGTGTGCCGTTCGGCGAAAGTGTGGAAGTGACCATGACGGTAGCCCGCGGTCCGGTGGCCTTTACGTATGAAAATCTGCGCGTGGGCTATTTCTCCGATTGTGAGGTAGAACGCGCCGACGCTCTGGGTATTGATCCGCCTGCCGGTTTCAGTGAGGAAATGGAATTTGACGTTTTCTTCCTCGAACCCTGCAGCATGGTGGAGACCACTTTCCCGCTCCAGGACTGGGTACTGCTGCCCTCAAATGGCAACACGCTCAATATTACGGTAGCCGAATACGACAAGAGCGACTCTGATCTGGAACTGATGCGCGTACAGTACCGCCGCTCTCAGGGCGACGGCGCGTGGATCAACATCGCCGAAATCCAGAAGGCAGATCTCGGTCCGGTATTCACGATTGTACCCTGGAACACACAGGGCCTGCAGGACGGCCTGTACGAAATTCGCACGGTTTCCCAGTGCTTCGGCGCTCAGAATCCGGGTATTTCAAAGGTAGTGAAGGGCAAGATTGAGCGCACGGCTCCTGAAATTCTGGGAACTCCTGAACCGGCCGACGGAATTCTTTCGTCGGGCGACGAGATCAGTATCCAGTTCAACGAACCGATCCGCTGCGACCAGCTTATTCAGGCCGATTTCTTCAATAATAATAATGTGGGCCTGTACGATACAGAAACGGGCAATCTGATAGACGCAGTGATTACCTGCAGCGGCGACAAGATTGTGATCGTTCCGAATGTACCCAACAAGTTCATTGAGAACAGGATACTGCGCGTGGAAGTGGACAATATTCAGGATCTGGCCGGAAATATGTTCATTCACAAGTCGTGGGAGTTTTTCGTAGACCGCAACCCGATGCTGTGGTCGGGGGGTATAGTCAAAGTAGGCAAGTATGCAGGCGATGAGATTTCTGTAACGCGCCAGCTCGTGAATACGGGCGGTCAGGCTGTAGCCTACTCGCTGGAGAATGTGCCCTCGTGGGTGCGCGTAGGTCCTGCCAACGGAGTCATCGCTCCCGGAGCGGCCGAGACGATTACGTTCACTTTTGGCGAGGCCCTCAGTTTCGGCAGTTACGCCGATACCATCTATGCCAATACACCTCTGGGTAACGAACCTATGCCGGTGTTCTGCCGCGTGATGTGTGAGTCGCCCGAGTGGATTTTTGATCCGTCGGTTTATTCCGGCTCCATGAACATGACGGCACGCCTGGATATTGAAGGTACGCTGAGTACCGACGAGGAAGACATTCTCGCCGCGTTCATTGACGGTGAACTGCGCGGTCTGGCGAAGCTGCAGCTGCTGCCTACGCTCCCGCCCGCGGGTACGCAATACCGTGTGTTCCTCACAATTTTCGGCGAGCCTGAAGATGATGGCAAGCCTATTTCGCTGGAAATCTGGGACGCCTCGGGTTGTCTGCGTTTCGTTGATCTGATTGAAACGTTCAACTTTGAGCTGGATAATGTAATCGGTACGGTGGG
>CAIYFY010000065.1 GCA_903925535.1 uncultured Bacteroidota bacterium
GATTAACACCCAAAAACCTCTGCTGCCACCCGAAACGTATTGGCATGCGCCTCCACAATATCGGCGATGCGCGGAGAATAGCCACCGCCCATGCTGGCCACTACCGGAAGCCGGTTCCTCCGGCAGAAACTGAAAACAATCTCGTCGCGCGTGCGGCAGCCTGCGCGCGTGACGGACAATCTGCCCAGTTTATCGGTCTCCAGGATATCCACCCCGCTCTGGTAGAACACAAAATCGGGTTGAAACTCGTCGGCAATACGCGGAAGCGCGTCTCTCAGTATTTTAAGGTAAGGCTCGTCGGTGATACCGTCGGGCAACCCGATGTCCAGACTGGAGCGTTCCTTGCGGAGGGGATAGTTTTTCTCCCCGTGCATGGAAAAGGTAAAAACCCGCGGTTCCTGCTCAAATATGCTGGCCGTTCCATTCCCCTGGTGTACATCCAGGTCAATTATCAGAATTCTCGACGCCAGTCCGCGGTCGAGCAGGTAGCTGGCTGCCACTGCCTGATCATTGAAGCAGCAGAAGCCTTCTCCGCGGTTGGCAAAAGCATGGTGGGTGCCACCGGCTACATTAAGGGCGCATCCGTGTTTGAGGGCGTACAAGGCGCACTGGAGTGTTCCCTGTGAGATATGCCTTCCCCTGATTACAAACCGCTCGTTGACCGGAAACCCGATAGCCCGAATTTCGGAGGGCGTCAGTGTCACCTGATTCATCTTGTGCCACCACTCGCGCGTGTGCGTGAGCAGGGCTACCTCTTCCGACAGCAGTTCGGGGTGAAACATATCCGACTCGCGCAGGGTACCCTCCCAAATCAGCTGCTCGGCCAGCAGCTCGTATTTGAGCATGGGAAAGCGATGCCCCTCGGGGAGTTCGTAGCGGTAAACAGGCGAGAAGGATACTTTGAGCAAGGGTGTTGAGTTGAGGCTGCAAATTTAGTTTGTTTACCGAGCGTCCCCCCGGATAAGCAGTATAAATATGTTGATATACCAGATCTGTTTTTTCCGACACCTCACTGTCTGAACAGGATTGTTGTCTTAAATAATGCAGTGAGTTCTAGTCTTAAACGATTTCCTTGTAACGCTCGTAAATTTCATTACGCAACGGGTTCTGCTGAATACCAGACAATACCGGAGAATATATGGACAAAAAGGCCGTATTATCGTACCTTTGCACTTTGATTTGCGAATATGAATCGCCACATAGAATTAATGTCGCCCGCCGGATCGTACGAATCGCTCATGGCGGCTGTCAAGGCCGGTTGTAACTCGGTCTATTTCGGAGTCGAGCAACTGAATATGCGGGCACGCTCCTCCAGTAATTTCACCCTCAACGACCTGCGCCGTATCGCCGAAATCGGACGGGAAAATCAGGTGAAAACGTACCTCACCCTGAATACCATTCTCTACGATCACGATATCACGCTGATGAAAAGTATCGTGGACGCCGCCAGGGAAAGTGGCATAACGGCTGTCATCGCCGCCGACCATGCCGTGATGAACTATGCCCGTAAAATCGGTATGGAAATACACATCTCCACGCAGGCCAATGTGTCCAATATTGATACGGTGGAGTTTTACGCACACTACGCAGACGTGATCGTGCTCGCGCGCGAACTCAGCCTGAAACAGGTGGCCGAAATCAGCAGGGAAATCAAACGAAGGAATATCACAGGTCCGTCGGGCCGACTCGTCGAACTGGAAATTTTTGCCCACGGCGCACTCTGTATGGCCGTCTCCGGAAAATGTTACCTGAGCCTGCACTCGCACTTCGCATCCGCCAACCGCGGCGCCTGTATCCAGAACTGCCGCAGAAGTTATATAGTGACAGACAAGGAGGAGGGCATGGAATTCGAGGTGGATAACGAATATATCATGTCGGCAAAAGATCTGTGCACGATTGATTTCCTCGACAAGATCCTGGACGCAGGTGTCTGTGTGCTCAAAATTGAAGGCCGCGGCCGCTCCGCCGATTATGTCTATACCACCACAAAGTGCTACAACGAAGCCATTGAAGCCTGGCTGCACGGCGAATATACCCCCGAAAAGGTAGCAGGATGGAAGGCTGAACTGGAAACGGTGTACAACCGCGGGTTCTGGGACGGGTATTACCTCGGCCGTACCATGGGCGAATGGAGCGATGAGGCCGGCTCAAAAGCTTCCAAAAAGAAGGTGTACCTCGCCCGCGGGGTGAAGTACTTCGACAAACTGCAGGTGGGCGAGTTCCTGCTGGAAACGCACAGCCTGTCCGTCGGCGATGAAGTCATCATCACCGGCCCCACTACAGGATATGTGCAGATGCAGGTTTCCGAACTCCGTGTGGACGATAAACCCGCGCAAAAGGTGGAAAAAGGAACGCATTTCTCCATGGCTGTTGCCGGGAAAATCCGCCCCTCCGACAAACTCTACAAACTGGTACCCTCAAAATAACGATCTCCCAGTGATCCGCATCACCCAGCAACGAGTAAAATGCATTGGCTGTAACGCCTGCGTGGAAGCCGCCGACCACCGGTGGCGGATCTCGCGCCGCGATGGCAAATGTACCCTCGTGGGCGGTGTCGAAAAACGGGGCTTCTACTCCGTTCTGGTTCCCGATCACGAACTGGAAGAAAATCTCCTCGCCGCCCGGAATTGCCCGGTGAACATCATCAGGGTCACTCCGGTCTAAATAAATCAAACAATGCTCCAGCAAAAAGTCCGCGTATCCAAACAGTTCAATTTCGAAATGGCGCACGCCCTGTACGGCTACGATGGCCCGTGCAGAAATATTCACGGACATACCTATCACCTGCGGGTAACTATCAAGGGGTATCCCATCACCGACGACAATGACGTCAAACTTGGTATGGTCATGGACTTCGGCAATCTTAAAAAGGTGGTGATGGAGGAGATTATCAGCGTGTACGACCACGCGCTGGTGCTGAACGACAGCGCACCCTACGTTAAAAATGAACTGCTTACCACCGAGTTCGAAAAGGTGTTCACCGTACCGTTCCAGCCCACCTGCGAAAATCTGATGCTCATGTTCCTTGAGAAAATCAGACCCTATTTCACAGGTGACCTGGAACTGGTCGGCGTGGAACTCCGGGAAACCCCCACCTCTTATGCAGAGTGGAGGCTGGAGGACAATGAAGGGTAACTACCCCGGTTATCTCATATTGTAGAACATAAAGGCCAGTATGTCGGCTGCCTCTTCAATGATCTTGGCGGTTGGCTTGCCCGCTCCGTGCCCGGCACTGGTCTCAATTCGTATCAGCACCGGATTACTACCCTGCTGTTTTTCCTGCAGTGTGGCCGCAAACTTGAATGAGTGTGCCGGAACCACGCGGTCATCGTGATCAGCCGTAGTCACCATCGTCGCCGGATAGGCAACTTCCTTTACGTTGTGCAACGGCGAATACTTGATCAGACAGTTGAATTCTTCCGGTACGTCGCTGCGGCCGTAGTCGGTTGCCCACGCATATCCGATGGTAAACTGGTGATAACGAAGCATATCCAGCACACCCACCTGCGGGAAACACACGCGGTACAGATCAGGACGTTGTGTCATGCAGGCACCCACCAGCAGTCCGCCATTCGAACCACCCTGTATGGCCAGTCTGGAAGATGCCGTGTATTTTTGTGCAATCAGGTACTCGGCCGCTGCAATGAAATCATCAAACACGTTCTGTTTCTGGCATTTTGTGCCCGCACGGTGCCATTTCTCTCCGAATTCACCCCCTCCGCGAATGTTGGCAACGGCATAAACTCCATTGCTCTCGAGCAGTGCCGCACGCGAAGCGCTGAACGACGGCGTCAGGGAGATGTTGAAACCGCCATATCCGTAAAGCAGCGTGGGATTGCTGCCGTCCAGCTTCATATCCTTCCGGTGGGTGATGAACATGGGCACCCGGGTGCCATCCTTGCTGTTGTACCACACCTGCTCCGTCGTGTAAAGCTCCGGATTGAAATCAAGTGCCGGTGCCTTGAACACGCTGATGTTCAGTGTATTCATATCCAGCGAATAAACTGTTGAAGGACGCAGGAAAGAGGTGAAGGAGAAAAATGCCTGTGAATCGCCAGATTTTCCGCTCAGGCCTCCCACCGTCCCGATCTCGGGCAGGGTCACCTCGCGAATCAGTTTGCCGTTCAGATCGTAGGCCCGCAGACTGCTGGCTGCATTGTGCAGATAGGTGCAGAGTATTTTGCCACCACACAGTGACACGGACTGCAACACGTCATTTTCATCTTCTGCAATGAGTGTTTTCCAGTCTTTTTCCGCCGGTTTGGCCGGATCTACCATGATCAGGCGCTGGTTGGGCGCGTTGTGGTTGGTCAGGATGAGCAACTGGTCCCCGATGTTGTCCACCACGCTGAAATCCTTGTCGAAACTGCCGGAGATGGTCACAAATACGTCAGAGCGCATGCTGAGGTCTTTTACTGCCAGCATGTTACCGCTGGTGCTTTCCCAGCCGTTGATGATGAGGAATCGCTCGTCTTCGGTGGTCGCCCCGCCGAATGAACGGTCCGGATTGGATTTGTCGTCGTACACCAGTGCATCAGCCGACTGCGCGGTACCAAGTGCATGGTAATAAACGGCGCCGAACTTGTTGGCTGCCTTCAGCTCGTCGCCCTTCTGTGGCTCCGGGTAACGGGTATAGTAAAAGCCGTTGCCCTTCCACGAAATTCCGCTGAATTTCACCCATTCAATCATATCAGGGAGCATTTCTCCCGTTTTCATGTCTTTCACAACGATGGTACGCCAGTCAGACCCGCCTTTCGAGGTGGAATAGGCCAGATAGCGCCCGTCTTTGGAAAAGTCCATCTCTCCAAGTGAGGTCGTACCGTCGGCACTGAATTTGTTCGGATCCAGGACGAGCGTCGCCGGTCCGTCGAGTTTTTCCTGGGCATACAGGATACTCTGGTTCTGCAGTCCGTCGTTCTTGAA
>CAIYFY010000066.1 GCA_903925535.1 uncultured Bacteroidota bacterium
CCTCCCTCATGACAAAGGTGTTAATACCAACAATGTCTCCATCCGTGTCAACCAGCGGTCCGCCACTGTTCCCCGGATTGAGCGCCGCATCTATATGCAGATAAGGTATTCCGTTCATGTTTTCCGAGGTATTCGAAATAACACCGCTCTTGGCAGAAAATTTGAGTCCGAACGGATGGCCGATCGCCGTCACCTTGTCCAGCGCCTTCAGTGTTTTATCCACCCCGAGACGCACGACAGGGAGCACCTCCGCACTGGCAGGAGCACTCAAAAATGCGAGATCATATCTGGCATCTATAAACAGGACTTTCACCAGCTGCCTCTCAAAGCCGGCACTCTCCGCTATCACAGACAGGTTATCCTCTACCACATGATAGTTGGTCACAATCACATTCCTGTCGCTCAGATAAAAACCGGTACCTGTACTGTATGGTGTAGCGATTTTTACGATTATTTGTCTGTACAAGTCGAGATAATCACTCATAGAGGCGTTTTATTAACGATCAGGCTGACTTAAATCAATTCCCCTGACTAATTGAAGGAATGTCTTTCCAAACATGGCAACCGAAGAATAGTCCAGTCTGTCGGAATTTATCTTCAGTTTCGGATATTCACTGCCGTATGTCTGCTGAATCCGGTCTGTCTCGGCACGAATGGCCCGTTTATCGGGGCGCCCCGAACCGTCGCGGTAGGAGCGACTGAACCCCAGTCTGGTGAAGTAGTCATTCTCCGCCACCCTGATATACAAATGGAACAACTCCCGGTCGGGCGGAGGCGGCGCGTGATGAAAGAGCAGGTAACTGACGATATACATCGGAAGAGCTTCCGCCAGTTTTTCGTGACCATTGGCGAGCGGCCACTCCATATTCGGAAGTTCCTTCTCTATCAGTGCAGAAACGCTGCCGTGCGGAAGCGGGGGAGCGACCCCGAAGGTGCTGCTGGTTCGATATATTTCGGCCTGCACCTCTTCCCTTGTGCGACTGTGCAAACGGTGGAACTCTTTGGCAACCTGCTTTAGCCGGACCTGCGGTGGCAGCTGACTCTTGTTGATGTATGCGCTGTGAATTTTTTCGAGTACATCCAGTATAAACCCCTCCGGAAGAATCAGGTAATCCAGCTTGTAGGCCACACCAAGCAAGTGATAGGCAAACAATCCTGGATACTGGTTAGGATCCGGCTTCCCTTCTTCCAGCAACGAAAGCACTGATTCCACCTCCTGTCGGAAATATTCGTATTTGACCTCTTTTTCCTTCGCGGACACTTCTATCCGAAACTGATCGGGGGCCGGTGTCAGGGATTTGAACTCCTCCAGCAGCAAATCATCTTTTTTGTCGGCATTAATGGCAAGCTCACGCAAGGCATGCAGCAATTTCAACGGAGACGCATCGAGTGCACCGGTCTGGAAAACGATACAAAGATGATTGTCGTTATCCAGTGCAAACCGGCTGAAATTAAGCCTGTGGTTAGCCTCCATCAACTGGCGCAGGAAGCCCACATTCAAATCGGTTGCACGCGCAACCCTGCTCCCCGCACGCACACCGCTTGCATCGGCGTAACCCTTGATCAGGCATGAGCCCTGAAAAAATTCAAAATGCAGGATATCTCCTTCGTCGCGTACGCGAATATGATCAGGGAAACGGTCATCCGTCAGATAGGCAAAAAAGTCGCGACACGAATCCAGCAACTGCCCTTTGTCAAAGTGGCCGAGTGCACGATTGAACAGTTCGGACTTGCCCGACGACTTGTACATATCTGTATAGCGACCAAAAGCGATGTCGGGCTTTTGTTCGGCCTCAGGAAATAATTTGCCGAAAATATCTTTCAATAGGCTCATAGAGAAAATAAGGCCCAAAAGTAGCAAGTTTGCACCGAAATAAAATTCTATTTCATGAACTCCTTTCGCACCATTTTTCCCGGAGTGACCTCTCCGTTTCAAATCAGTCACCAGGACAGAATCTTGCTGTCGGGCTCATGCTTTACCGAACACATCGGAAGCAGGCTGAAGAATCTTCGCTTTCATACGCTGATCAATCCGTTCGGAGTGATTTATAATCCTGTTTCCATTTCAGGCTCTCTTGCTCAGTTGCTTGAAGGTAACGTCGTTTATACCCGCGATAGTATTTTTGAAAATCAGGGCGTGTGGAGAAGCTGGGAACACCACAGCCAGTTCGCCAGGCCGGATCCGGATGAAACACTCGCCGGGATGAATGACGCCTTTCGCGAATCATCCCTGTTTCTGAAGGAAACAACACGTTTAATGATCACGCTCGGCACTGCAGATGTATTTTTTCTGCATGAAAACGGAAAAATTGTGGCCAATAACCACAAAATGCCCGACAGGTTCTTCGGAACACAGCGTCTTTCGGTTGATTTTGTCACTGAAACACTCATCAGTTGCCTGAGTAACCTGCTGGAAAACAATCCCGGTATGCGCTTTATTCTGACCGTCAGTCCGGTGCGTCACCTGCGCACGGGTATGGTTGAAAATCAGCGCAGCAAGGCGGTTCTCTGTCTGGCCTGTGAGGCTGTGTGCCGGCATATTCCGGAAGCACATTACTTCCCGGCTTATGAAATCCTGCTCGATGACCTGAGGGATTACCGGTTCTATGCTGCCGACATGATTCATCCGTCGGATGTAGCGGTGGCATACATCTGGGATTATTTTTCCCTTACCTATTTTAGTGAAAGTACCAGAAAAATCAATACCGCGCTCGAAAAAATCAATGCTGCCCTGCATCACCGGCCATTCAATCCGGACACCGAACAATACCGCGCATTTCTCGCCGCTCAGGAGGAAGCCCTCCGGAAACTCGGATTCTGACTCAGGAGATCCGGCTCCACACCTTTGCCTCCTTACCCTCCGAGGCGAGATGAAGTTTGAGCCGCTGGTTGTCCGGGGAACTCAACCCGGGATCTTTTTCGAGTATTTCTGCGGCTACATCCCTGGCAGCGGCCAGTATCGGTCCGTCCTGCGCCAGATTGGCAATCATGAAACGGAGCATGCCGCTCTGCTGTGTACCCTCCATGTTGCCTGGCCCGCGCAGTTTCAGATCAACTTCCGCTATCTCAAACCCGTCGTTGGTGCGCACCATGGTCTGAATACGCTCCTTGCTTTCTGAACTCATCTTGAAACTGGTCAGTAACAGACAGAAACTTTGTTCTGCCCCCCTGCCCACGCGACCCCGTAACTGGTGCAGCTGGGATAAACCGAACCGCTCTGCGTTCTCAATAACCATTACAGACGCATTAGGCACGTTTACGCCTACTTCGATAACGGTGGTAGCCACCATTATCTGTGTTTCTCCCCGAACAAAACGCTGCATCTCAAAGTCCTTGTCGGCCGGCTTCATCTTACCGTGTACAATGGATATCTGAAACTGCGGCGCCGGGAAATCGCGGCTGAGTGCCTCATAGCCCGCCATCAGATTTTGCAAGTCAAGGGTTTCTGTCTCCTCGATCATCGGGTAAACCACGTAAACCTGCCTGCCCTTGGCTATTTCATCGCGCATGAAGCCCTGCACCTGCAACCGGTGATGCTCCGTCCGGTGTATCGTACTGATCGGCTTCCTGCCCGGCGGAAGCTCGTCAATGACTGAAATATCCAGATCGCCATACAGGGTCATTGCCAGCGTGCGCGGAATAGGTGTAGCTGTCATCACCAGCACATGCGGCGGTCCCGCCGGATTTTTCTGCCAGAGTTTTGATCGCTGCTCCACACCAAACCGGTGCTGCTCGTCAATAATGCTCAAACCCAGATTCTGAAACTGTACCCACGGCTCTATCAGGGCATGGGTTCCAATTACAATGTGCATCTCGCCGGAAATCAGCTGTTTCAGAACGGCCTCCCGCTTTTTACCCTTCACGCTCCCCGACAGGTATCCCACGCTGATTCCCAGATCGTCGGCCTGCGATTTGATATTGTCGTAATGCTGCTGTGCGAGTATCTCGGTGGGTGCCATCAGACAGGACTGGAAGCCATTGTCGGCCGCCATCAGCATGGACATCAGGGCGACCACTGTTTTGCCTGACCCCACATCACCCTGCACCAGCCGATTCATTTGCTTGCCCGCAGCCAGATCATTCCTGATCTCCTTCAGTACTCTTTTCTGAGCTCCCGTGAGATCGAATGGCAGCTTGTGATGGTAAAAATTATTGAAAAAATCGCCAATTTTACCAAACACAAAACCCCTTAAAGCATCTTTTCGCCTCGTTCTGAGTTGCAGCAATCTTAACTGCAGATAAAACAATTCTTCGAATTTCAGGCGGCGTGTGGCAGCATCCAGATCTCCCTGATTTTCCGGAAAATGAATTTTTGAAATGGCCG
>CAIYFY010000067.1 GCA_903925535.1 uncultured Bacteroidota bacterium
GTGAGTGCAAACTCCTGCCGGAGCCTGCTGTTCCTGTCCCAGTACGTCTGCATACCGAGGTGACTCAGATCTGCATCGCAGATTATCTGTTCCAGCACCGAGAACGGCTTCTGAGGCACCCGGGTGGCTCTGATGCACGCTTTTATGTCACTCAGCTCGTCTGCGCTTACCTTTCCCGTCAGGAAACGCTCGGCATGGCCGCAACTGCGCTCCTCATGCTCATCGGGTCCGTCGGTATATCCTGCATCGTGAAACCAGGTGGCAAGCAGCAGCACCGTCATGTCACGGTCGTTCAGTTTGAATCCTTCCCCGAGTATCCTGGCAGCAGCTACCGTCTGAGCTGTGTGCTCCGGATTGTGAAAGACATATTTTTCCGAAAGATTTCCGGCGAAGAAGTCTCTGATGTATTGTTCCGTTTCCTGCAGCAAATGCTCCGTCATGGCTTCAAGTGTAAATATCGGCTGTAAAGATATATCAGTATTTCAATAATCTCACGCACTTGATTTCTTTGCCTTACCTTACGCCTTATATTCAAGTATTTCTGGTCATGGTTAAACCCTTTTCTCTTCTTACCGACTTCGACATCGCCCTCTTCCAGAGCGGCAAGCACTTTCGTCTTTACGAAAAAATGGGCAGCCATGTTGTTTCTCTCGAAGGCGAAAAGGGCGTTTGTTTTTCTGTATGGGCACCCAATGCCAGGAGGGTTTCGCTGATCGGTGATTTCAACAACTGGAATCCTGAAAGTCATGTGCTGCTTCCCCGGTGGGACAGCAGCGGAGTGTGGGAAGGCTTTGTACCGGGTCTCGGAAAAGGCACTGTTTACAAGTACCACATTGAAACACACAGCGGCATTGCGCTCGACAAAGGGGATCCATACGCGCTTTACTGGGAAATTCCGCCCAAAACGGCATCTGTTGTATGGGAGTTTGACTATGAATGGAAAGACAGGAACTGGATATCCGGCCGTACTGCACAAAAAGACGCACCCGGACCATATTCCGTTTATGAAATACACCCGGGTTCCTGGAAGAAAATCGGGCACGACGGAAACCGCTCGCTCAGCTTTCGCGAACTGGCCGATGAACTGGTACCCTATGTAAAGGAGATGGGCTTCACACACGTCGAGCTGATGCCTGTTATGGAACACCCATACTTTCCGTCCTGGGGATATCAGATTACCGGATACTTCGCTCCTACCAGCAGGGCCGGCTCCCCCGAAGACCTGATGCACCTCATTGACAGGTTTCATGAAGAGGGGATCGGAGTCATTCTCGACTGGGTACCATCCCATTTTCCGGGCGATATTCACGGCCTTTACTACTTCGACGGCACACATCTGTACGAGTACGCCGACATGAAGCGCGGCTATCACCCCGACTGGAACAGTTATGTATTCGACTACGGCCGCAACGAGGTGCGGAGTTTTCTCATATCCAATGCGCTGTTCTGGCTTGATAAATACCATGCCGACGGCTTGCGGGTGGATGCCGTAGCCTCCATGCTGTACCACGACTATTCCCGAAAGGAAGGGGAGTGGATACCCAACAAACATGGCGGCCGTGAAAATCTGGAAGCCATCAGCTTCCTGAGAGATTTCAACGAGGCTGTTTACAGCAATTACCCCGGCGTGGAAACTATTGCCGAGGAAAGCACCGCTTTCCCGGGAGTTACCCGCCCTGCTTTCGATGGCGGACTCGGCTTCGGGCAGAAATGGATGATGGGATGGATGCACGATGCACTCCAGTATTTCAAAAGGCCCATGATTTTCCGGCGTTTTCACCAGAACGAGATCACTTTCTCCATGGTGTATATGTTCTCCGAAAAAATTCATGCTGCCGCTGAGTCACGACGAAGTGGTACACCTGAAAGGATCGCTCGTTCACAAAATGCCCGGTGACGAATGGCAAAAGTTCGCCAACCTGCGTGCCCTGCTCGGCCACCAGTGGATGCACCCCGGACATCAGCTGCTGTTCATGGGCGGTGAAATAGGCCAAACAACCGAGTGGAGTCACGATCTCGGTGTACCCTGGCAACTGCTCCAGTACGACTACCACAAGGGCGTGCAAAACTGGGTGAAAGCACTCAACAGGGTGTACACATCCCGCGCGGCATGCTGGCAGCATGCCTTCTCCCCGGAAGGCTTCGAGTGGATTTCCGGAGATGATATCGGCAACTCAGTGATTACCTACCTCCGCAAGGGCAGTCCGGATGATCCGGCGCTCCTCGTAGTCTGCCACTTCAATGTGAATACCATAGATATATATACCATCGGGGTTCCTTATCCCGGAAAGTGGACCGAGATTCTGAACAGCGATGCGGAACAGTTCGGCGGAAGCGGCGTAACCAATGGCACACTCACCTCCACAAAAGAAAAAACACATGGCAGGGAAGACTCCGTCACAATACGGCTCGCCCCGCTGAGTATGATGGTATTCGAAGGGGAAAAACCACCCAAAGAAGCGTCCTCTGCAAAAGTGTGAACACTTTTTACCTACCTTTGCGCCCTCATTGATCAGGCATTTATCTTCAAGTTATGAAATTTGGCGTAATAGTTTTCCCGGGCTCCAATTGTGACGACGACATGGTTCATGTCCTCGGCGAAGTCATGAACAGGGATGTGGTCAAAATATGGCACAAGGAAACATCGCTTCCTGCCGGCTTCAATCCGAAGGAAGACTGTATCGTACTGCCCGGCGGTTTCTCTTACGGAGATTACGTGCGATCCGGAGCCATCGCTCAGTTCTCCCCGGTGATGACAGCTGTCAAAGCCTTCGCCAATGAGGGTGGCTTTGTATTCGGTGTATGCAACGGCTTCCAGATTCTCTGCGAAAGCGGTCTGCTGCCCGGCGCCCTGCTGAGAAACGAGAACCTCAAATTCATCTGCAGCAATACCTGGATCAAACCGGCCACCAATAACTCGCCTGTCACTGCCGGCCTCGACCTGAACCGTGCACTGAAAATTCCTATTGCACACGCCGAAGGCCGCTACTACGCCGACGAAAACACGCTCAACGAACTGGAAAGAAATGACCAGATTCTGTTCCGGTAATGCGACGAAAACGGTAACGAAAGCCCGGGGTCAAACCCCAACGGTGCTTCGCGCAATATCGCCGGTATCTGCAATGCCACCCGCAATGTATTCGGTATGATGCCGCACCCGGAACGCGCCGCCGAAGCCGTTCTGGCCAATACCGACGGACTCGGACTGTTCCTGTCGCTCACAAACGCCAGGTAATACCGCTCTGAAAAGACGTTTTTCAAAATTTTTTAACAAATCTGGCACCTGTTTTGGAACAAAAAACCAAACCAGGATATTTTTTATTGGATATTCCAAAGAAAATTCTACCTTTGCAGGAGTTTTCTAAAAATTTCATTTTTCCATCAGGCCGGGCCTGTAAAAGGTAACCGGTAACTGGCAGTGGGCAGTGTTGACTATATTATTTGCGACTCAGCAATCAAAAGGATTTGGGGGGTAGTTTCCGGGATCAGATTCAGCAGTCGTTCGTCATGCCGTCAATCCGTCCCGGGGCCACGTAAAGTCAACACTTTTATGAATTCTTTCCAACAGCTCGGCCTCGCCGACGACCTGCTGCAGGGTATCTCTGCGCTCGGTTTTGAAAATCCCACACCCATTCAGGAAGCGGTTATTCCCGTAGCACTCGACGGAGACACTGACCTCATCGCACTGGCCCAGACCGGTACCGGAAAAACAGCTGCATTCGGTCTGCCACTCCTTCAGAGAATTGACCCCTCAGCGCGCAGCGTACAGGCACTCATCATGTGCCCAACCCGCGAACTGTGCGTTCAGGTGGCCAACGACCTCGAAAATTACTCCCGGTTTGCTCACCAGTACAAGGTAGTAGCCGTTTACGGCGGAGCAGGCATCGAAGGCCAGATCCGGCAACTGAAAGCCGGCGCACAAATCGTAGTGGCAACTCCGGGCCGTCTCATGGATCTGATGAGCCGCCGCGCCATCAAGCTCGACTCCGTAGAGCGCATTGTACTCGATGAGGCCGATGAAATGCTCAATATGGGCTTCAAGGAGGCTATTGACGAGATTCTCGCCGATTGCGAAAACAGGGAGTCAATATGGCTGTTCTCCGCCACTATGCCCGAAGAGGTGCGCCGAATCGCCGCCACCTACATGGACAATGCAAAGGAAATCACGGTAGGCGGGCGCAACCAGACCAACGAAAATATCGAACACCGCTATTATGTTTGCCGCGCCGACGACCGCTACGCTGCACTCAAAAGGGTGGTGGACGCCAACCCGGGCATCTACGGACTTATTTTCTGTCGTACCAAAATAGAGGCCAAGGAAATCGCAGAACAAATGATCCGCGATGGCTATAACTCCGATGCACTGCACGGCGACCTCGCTCAGGGCGATCGCGACCGGGTGATGCAGCGATTCCGTGAGAAAAACCTCCAGCTCCTGATTGCCACCGATGTGGCAGCCCGCGGACTCGACGTACAGGAGATAACACACGTCATCAACTACGGACTTCCCGACGAGATAGAGATTTATACGCACCGCGCGGGCCGTACCGGTCGCGCAGGCAAAACCGGCGTGAGTATCTCCATCATTACGCCCAAGTTTGAAGACCGTATTTCTCAGATCGAGCGCAAAAACAAGGCTAAGTTCACCAAACACCCGCTGCCCACAGGCATGGAGGTTTGCGAACAGCAGCTATACCAGATTATAAGGGGTATCCACAGCCAGGAGGTACAATACGACGAAATCGAACCGTTCATGCCCTGGATCACGGAGGAACTGAAAGACCTCACCAAGGAAGAACTGATCAAAAGGTTCGCAAGCGTGGAGTTCAACCGCTTCCTCTCTTACTATAAAAATGCGCCGGATATCAACATCAGGCCCAAGGGAGAGCGCCGCAGGGGAGAAGAGTCGGCTACTTCCGGACAAATGACCCGCCTGTTCCTGAATGTAGGCGAAATGGACGGAATCAATAAAAAAGACTTCATCAAGTTCATTTCGCGCAGCTTCGGTGTGCCGGGCGGCAGTATCGGCCAGATTGACCTGAACAAGGCCTACATGCACTTCGACATTGACAATTCCTACGCCAATGCCGTGCGCCAGGGTCTCCGCGAATTTACCATCAACGGACGCCGCGTTCGTGTTGATGACGCATCACCACAAAAGGACAAAAAATCCAGACACGAAGATGCAGGATTCGACAAGTGGGAGAAGAAGGGCAAGAAGAAGAAGCGCTACTAAGCGTTTCCTCTGTATTTCCTGATAAAAACGGGCTGCATCGTTCTTGTGAAAGATGCAGCCCGTTTCTTTTCCGGATCAGTCAGGAATACTACTTCAGACTGTCCAGCAGTTCCTGGGTACCCGTGTAATCTTCGCCTGCTTTTTTCGCAGCCTCAATAGCCTTCTGAGCATATTTTTTGGCATTCTTTTTATCGCCAAGGTCGGAATACAGCCAGGCTGCAGTATCAAGATTGTTATAGCCGGGCTCCAGCTTTATCGCTTGAAGCGCCCAGTTCAGTGCATTTTTCAGGTATTTTTCACCCGGTTCCAGCTGGTGGAACATCCAGGCAATCTGATTCAGAAAATCGGGACTGTCTGACGGATAGGTATTCAGCCACAGAGAGGTAGCCTCCAGAAAACCCTCCTGATCCTCCTGCTGTGCGTACCAGAAAGCCTTGAACTTCATCAGGGTTTCACCCTTTGCCTCCGGATAGTACTTCAGCATGACAGCTTCCATAGCAGGCATGTCGAGGTTGCGCTCTGCGAAATAACGCATGAAAATATCCAGAACACTGCTGCTGACAGCATCTTCAGGTTCGCCCTCGAAGATGACAGACTTGTTTTTCACCAGGTAGGCAAATGCCGGGGAGGTGGGATCGGAAACATACTGACGCAGGAGCGGATACACGTCGGGGTTGTCGAAAGACGTGAGCGAAGACACAAACTTTGAGCCGATCTCGGATGCACGCTGGTCGTTGGCACTTTCAAGGGCTCCGATCAGTTTCACCACAAACGGCAGGTCCGAGCGGCCCGATTCATACTGGCGAACCAGATTTTCAAGTTGTGACCCCGGATCCAGCGCCTTCTCACCGAGTGCTATGAAGCCGTTGGGCTCCATATAACCAACGCCCTTGTGTACCAGAGCGCCGCTCGCATTCACGAACAGCAGTGTGGGATAAGCCTGCACGCCGTAGCGTTCCGACAGTGCCGGACCTTCCCCCTTCTCCATATCTATCTTGGCACAAATGAAGTTCTTGTTGTAAAACTCCGCAACCCGGGCATCGGTAAAAGTACTTTTGCTCATCATCTTGCACGGACCGCACCAGGTGGTGTAGGCATCCATGAAGACTATTTTGCCTTCTTTTCCGGCCTTGGCAAGAATTTCATCCCAGGTACCGTGTTCGAAGTTTATGCCCTGTGCGCCGGCATTCAGCGACGTAAAAAGTGCCAGTGCAATCAGCAGGCATGAATTTTTGAAAGTCATGTAATTTATTTTTGGTGAGAAATAGAGAGAAGGTAAAAATGGCAATAATGGCAAGATTAGTTTGACAACACAATGATAACGAATAAATTTCTGTTCAAGTTCCTGACTGTCCATATTTTTAATGAAAACAGCAGCAGGAAACAGACTTATCCGTCTCTCACAGCTGTCGTTCATGTATCGCGAGCTGACTGCACTTCATTTCAGTACGACTCAACGGGCACATTCGGATTTTCTGTAACACCATTATTAAAGTATTCTACCACTTCGCGCAGACTGCGTTTGCCCGCAGCATGACAACTGTATATTTTCGTACTTTTGAGCAAATTTGAAGGACTTATGATTCTGTATAATGTAACAGTAACAATTGACCTGGCTATTCACGACGACTGGGTCAGGTGGATGAAAGATCAGCACATACCGGATGTGATGAGTACGCGAATGTTTCTTTCGTTCAGGATGAGCCGCCTGCTAAGCCACGAACACGACGACGCTGAAATTTATACCATCCAGTATCTGGCAAAGGATATGGCTCACCTCGTCCGGTACAACGAAGAGTTTGCCCCGGAACTTCAAAAACAGCACAGGGAACGATATGAAGGCCGGTTCGTCGCCTTCAGAACGGTCATGGAGGTTATTGATCATAACGAGTCGAGGTCTTGAAAACAGTATCTCCCCCCAACGGAATTTTACAGGGCACCATCCGCCTCGATGGTTCCAAAAGCATCAGCAACAGGGCGCTGATTGCGCTCGCGCTGGCATCCGGCAACTATCCTGCCACGCTGCCAGCCCGGCTGTCTTCTTCAAAAGATACCGCCACACTTCAGCGCCTGCTATCTGTGCCTCCTCCCGGCAATCTGTACGACGCCGGTGATGCAGGAACTACTTTCCGGTTTTTGACGGCCTTTCTGGCTCTGCAGCCAGGCATGAAGACACTCACCGGCTCCGAACGCATGAAGGAGCGGCCTGTCGGGCCCCTTGTTCAGGCACTCCGCACTCTGGGTGCTCAGATTGTTTGTCTGGAAAAGGAAGGATTCCCCCCACTCCAGATAGGCCCTTTCTCCGGCAGCAGCGTCCGCGAAATAAGCGTACAGGCAGACATAAGCAGTCAGTTTATTTCTGCTCTCCTGCTCATTGCGCCATACCTGCCGGCCGGATTAATCATCAAGCCGGAAGGCAGGCTGGTTTCCGAGCCTTATGTTGAAATGACGCTCCATATGATGCGTTATTTCGGCGCCGAAACCGTCCGGACTCCCGAAGCGATTATGGTTTATCCCGGGAAATACCAGCCGCGCGCCCTTGTAACGGAGGCCGACTGGTCGGCCGCATCCTACTGGTATGCGATGGCCGTTTTTGCAGAAAATGTTGACCTGAAACTGGAAGGCCTTTTCCGGGAAAGCTGGCAGGGTGATGCCATACTGGCCGATATGATGACCAGATTCGGCATCTCGACCACTTACGAAGAGGATGGCATACGAATCCGGAAAAACGGCACCTCCCCAAGGCAGTTTTTTGAGTGGGACTTTTCCAGTTGCCCCGATCTGGCGCAGACACTGGCCGTCGTATGCGCGGGCACGGGTACGCAGGGACTTTTCTCCGGACTGGAAACGCTGCATATCAAGGAAACAGACAGAATAGCCGCACTGAAAACCGAACTGGCCAAAATTGGCGTGTCTTTTATGAAAATGCCCGCACGTATGAACAAACAGGGTATAACCTACTACATGGTGGAAGGAAAAGCCGCCTTGGGAAACAAGCCCCGCTTCGCCACATACGGAGATCACCGCATGGCCATGTCATTCGCCACGCTGGGCATGCTCGCTCCCGTTGAAATTGAAAATCCGGAAGTAGTAAACAAGTCATATCCGGGCTTTTGGGAGGATATGGAGCAGATGGGAATAACCCCTATGTAAGATCACCTACCTGCTACCCTTCCTCTTGATTGTGGATTTCCGCCCAGTCTCAGATAGTATTTGTACAAGAAAGCAAAGGAATAGGATACGTTTTTGGCAGTATTCTGTTTTATTATGCCTGCATCTTTAAGCATTTCGATGATTTCCTGAACTTTATCCCACTGAGGCGCCTCCCACTTGTTTAGCTCAAACACTGCTTTAATGAGCAGGCGCATATCTGCTTCTAAAATCGAATGTTGTCGGTAACGATTCAATTTGGGGTTATCGCTTTTGTGCACCGTCTCCAGAAATGTTTTTAATACAGGATCCTTGTACTCACTCCAGATATCAGTCAGATAGGCTTCCGCTGCTTTTTCCCTGGCTACCGAGTTGTTGAAGTAACGCCCCGGCAAAATAACATCGCTCGTACTGCTCACATCCTCTTTGACTCTGAGATTGAAACCAATAGCCAGTAATGCTATGAATGGCCGGAGACTAATAACGTCATTTGCATTTTTCAGGTTGAGGTGAAACCACTCGTACGACCTCCCATAATTAGGTCTATTTTCGTAAACATATTCACCAAAAAAGTTGTCCACCAGATACTCCAGAATATCTTTCTGTTCCAGTGGTATTTGAGAGTCATTATTGTTTAGTGTCT
Source organism: uncultured Bacteroidota bacterium (assembly GCA_903925535.1). GTDB lineage: Bacteria > Bacteroidota > Bacteroidia > Chitinophagales > Saprospiraceae > M3007. Next base: position 9,030 of record CAIYFY010000067.1, read on the forward strand.
TTCTGACTGATTCATGATATGCATACTTATCGGGGGTTTTTATGTTTAGCCAATCAATAAAGGCCCCCTTTGTTTCGCTATGAACTATTTTGAAAAAGTAAGCAAACATCTCATCGGTGGACCAGTCCAGAGAAAGCACCTTGCTTTCAAGCGAATTTTTGTTGTTTATATTCTGTATTTTATGATAAAGATCGGTACGAAGAAAAATTTTCGGAAAAATATTTGAGTAAGGATTTGTTTGGCCAAACTTGATTAATTGTGCAATCGGGTGACCATTGGTATTCCACTCTGATGTTTCCACGACTTTATCAAGGTAGTCAAATGATATGACTACCTTGATTGATTTTTCAACCAGTTTTTCGTTTAACTTTCTAAGGTCGTGTTCAATATCCGGGATTTGCGCAGGTGACATCAGTCTCTCAAATTCTACCCTGGTTGTCTCATTACTCATTACCTGAAAGACAGGTTTTTCGGACTTGTGCAAACCAGGAAAACGATCCATCAGAGCATTCCATATATAAATAGTCCAAAATCGTCTGTAGTATGTTTGAGCATCAAGGTCCGCAATCCCGGGCTTGAAGTCAAGACTGCTCAAGTGCAATATATTTGAAGGATCAATAACACTGACAAATCGAAAATCTTCTCCAATATTATTGATTTTTATCAGCTTTTCGACAAAAGAGGGGTTTTGAAGTGCACGGTATAACAACGTTTTACCTGTGCCTTTATACCCTCTTACAAGGAACATATCTCTCAGAAAAAGATCCCGAAGGTAGTTTTTAAAGTAGTAGTGTTTACCTAAAAACGCTTCCATACCACTCGAATCTAAATTTTCGGCATGGTTTACCCTGTTTTGTTCTTCAAAAAATTTCTGTACTGGCAGGATTATATCCTTTATCGCACTCACATCTTTATACACGAAATCAGGATTCAAATCCTTTTGTACATTAATAGTGTCCGGGGTCAATTTTTTTTTTTCAATCCAGCGCGACAAATATTCCAACAGTCGCTCACCCATCCCGTTCTGGTAGTCAGGGAAAGCATAGCGACCGGGATCAGAGTAGTCCAAAAGGATATCTCCGTCATCTGTAGGGGTACCAATTTCGGACATTCGTGGCACATATTCGATAGAGAAAACCTCCGGGTTCACTTCGTTTTCAGTATTTTCGTTATAAATCTCAACCTGTCGTTTAAAAGCTTTATAACTCTGCCTGACATTGGAAGCAATAGAATTCACAAGAATTACTTCAAATGGATGTCTTTTGTCATTATTTTCGACAGAAACAGTATCCAGAAAGTTATACAAACCCGGAATGTTTTGCCTGCTTGTACCAAAGAAACCCAGCACCATTCCAGACAACCTGAGTACAAGATTATTAAATACATCATTAAAACCGGTTCTGGAATCAATCAGTATAACATCCGGTTTGTAAAGACGATTTGCACTGAGCAACATTTCCTGAAACTGTGATACTATATGCTCTGAATTGCTAAAATCAAGTCTGGCAAGCCCGTGAAGATAATGATCCTGGTGTGTTCTCAAATCAGCAGGTGTATCCATGTCGGGTGAAACACTTCCGACACTGATATTTCCGGCGTTCATGATATAAATTATCCCTTTTTCACCGGCATATCCCAGTGGATCTCTTGATGCCCCCGTAGAGACAACATGAATATACTTTGATATATCCAGGCTGGATTTATCCTGCAAATAGGCTACGTCCGTCAAATATTCAACAATTCCCCCTTTTGATGCGAGATCATCTTCGCTCATACCAAAGAAATTAACCAGTCCGGGTGCCTCAAAGTCACAGTCAAGTATTAACACTTTGGCACCTGTTCGTCTTGCGTGATATGATGCTGCGGCAGTCAGGGTAGTAGTCCTTCCAACGCCGCCTTTGTAACTGTAGAAACTGACAACTGGTGGAAGTTGGGGATCACTGACATGGGGGTACTTTCCGAAGGCATTTTCCAGTCTGCGTGTTACTCCTTCAAAACTCGAATTTTCGCTAAAAAAAGCGTCATAATAGACCCTGTCATCATGATAATCGGTATCCGTTACCTCCCTGATATCAACAGGAGGAAATACATTCGTATCGTTGATCGAAATACGATTACTTTCATCAGGCATCGGCACTTTGATATCATTGATGTTATCTGGTCTCAGTCTGAAAGTACTATCCCCGTAGTACAAGTATATACTGGTGGCATGATTCAAGTGTTTTACCAGCCTGAATTTGAATGTATTGCCATATTCCTGCTGTTTTTCCTTCAGGTAGTTCAGGATGGCAGCTATTTGTTCGAACGAGTGTATCATGTCACATTGAGATTTCGCAATAATGTTTTGGCAGCTTTGAAGAACGAATCAACATGCGCTCTTTCCGGTGGAAAAGGCAAACCATTGAAACCGTAGTGATACCGAATTTCGGGATCCCAACTTTCCTGCATCACCCGCACAACTGATATATCGGAAGCCGGAATTACGTTGCCAATTTCAAGCAGATAATCAGGAATACTGCACGAGTTCCTATTTAAAGTCTGAATTGCATTTTCTGACCACCTTTTATTTCTATCGTTATCGCTAATTATGAAACTGAAATGTCTTCTTATTTCAACCTTTGGGGTTAAGGTTTTCCAATATGCTTCTGTATGGCCATCATTCAGAGAGTGCACATCCGTCAATAATTTATACTTGATAGCACATTCAATAACGTAGCCTGTCAGATAAAAAATATTTTCAAGCAGTTCTGTATCCGAGATCTCTCGAGGACGATTATCTGACTCCAGCCAACTCCAGAGTGCCTGGCAAGTTTTCATATGCCGGATTGCTGCACTTCGATAGTGCCCAACTGTCATTGCAGGCGCAGGATTGATTTTGGCAACTGGCATGAATCTGTAACTTTTGTGACAAAGATACTGCAAATACTCTGATTTTCTTCGAAAACCCGAAGTGGAGGCTTCCTTACACCTTGAACAAGCATACTTGTAAAATAAAACATCCAGGAGTATTTCTCTGTTCACCAACACTAAATCCTGCGTGATTACTGTATTATTATCTACATTTGTCAGTCAATTCGACTTTAATGCTAAACAGAAATCTGATTTGGGTCGGCCTGCTCATCGGCCTCATACTGCCAGCCCTGCTGTATGTCATCCTGCTGAACCTCTTTTCCCTGCTGGAAATTAAGGGCGCCGCCAGTTCCACAGGCCTGTCGCAGAATTTCCGGGAACGGACGCTGGCTATCGTGGCACTTGCGTCGAACCTGTGGCTCATGAACATGTACCGCCGCCGCCGCTGGGAACTGGCCATGCGGGGCGTGGTGGTGGCCACCA
>CAIYFY010000068.1 GCA_903925535.1 uncultured Bacteroidota bacterium
AGTTCCAGATCGGAATCACTCTTGTCATATTCGGCCACCGTGATATTCAGCGTATTACCGTTGGAAGGCAGCAAAACCCAGTCCTGCAGCGGGAAAGTAGTAGAAACCATGCTGCAAGGCTCGAGGAAAAAGACATCGAACTCGAGTTCTTCGTTGAAACCTGCAGGTGGATCAATACCGAGTGCGTCGGCGCGTTCCACTTCGCAATCAGAGAAATAACCCACACGCAGATTTTCATAGGAGAATGCCACCGGCCCGCGGGCCACTGTCATCGTTACTTCAATACTTTGACCGAAAGGCACGCCCACATTCAGTGCGGGCTGACCGTTGAAGCGAATAACCGCGCCATCGGAGTTATTTTCCTGCAGGCCTTCGAGGGTATAAAATTTCGTTTCTTCAGACTGACTGGTGTTGCCCAGGAACAGCTTGAATACTGCCACGTCATTCATGGGTACATTGACTGCCACCTGTTTGTTGGCTGAAAAATCAACCCCCTGACGCGGTTGCGTATTGGGCTCGTGCGGGCATTGTGACTGGCCGCTCACCAGATCGAACACGGGGGTACCGTAAGCGCGATCTTTTTTCACATTGATAGTGAAATTGTCGCCAATGTCATCATCCGAGAGTGCATAACCAACAGTTCTGGAATTGGTGACAGAGAGTGAGTTACTGATATTCTGAGTGGTATTCAGGCTCATGGTGATACCGGCACCCAAACCGATACCGTTTACTTCCACGCCGTATTCCTGGGCGAAAGACGAGCTGAATTCAACCTCCCACTCGGTTGTAATAGCCCGGGTGATTTCTGTCGTTTCTGATTCTTCATAAATGATACCGGCATCAAACGACAGGTTTTTGGAGAAAACAGCCTCACTTTTCAGTTTGTTATTCAGATCAATAATTCCCTGCCAGCGGTCGGCACTCTTTTGATCACCAATTGTAATCAGGTTGGGTATCACCACATTTTTTATCTGATATTCAGAGTAAATAAAGGTGGTTGCGAAACCGTCAGGGAATACATACAGTCCTTTGCTGAGGTAGTATTCGCAGGCTGTTGTATCCCACAGGAGTTCATCCGTTATACCGAAAATGTAGTTGATTGCTCCACCCATATAGACATCGCCGCCCATCTGGCTGCCGACGATGAGATCGTTGTCGCCGGTAGAAATCAGTTGATTGGTGGTGATACAGGTTTCCGACTCGCGGGAGGTCATGTTGGAGAAACTGCTGGAGGTGGAATATGCAAAATCGGCTGTAGTTTCAATTTCGAGTTCCACTTCGGCGCCCAGACCTATACTGGTGGTCAGGTCGGCACCAAGCGATAAAGAGACTTCCGTTTCCACACCTCCTCCATAGGTAGCGGAGTAGGACCATGTCTGACAGGTGGTATTCCCCTGTTCGATAAAGGCAGTACTGGCATCACCGGGGGGGTCTCTCAGAATCAGCGACGGAATAGAGGGAGAGGTGGAGGCGAACGTGCTCTGTCGGGGGCGCTTGCCGAGCACTACGGTATTCAGCGTGGCAGTTGCCTGCTCGTCGTGTGCCTCGGCTGTTACCTGCAGTGTTTTCAGGTATGGGCTAACAATATTCGGTCCGCCTGCCTTGAATTTGTATTTGAAAGATCCACCAGTCATCAGCGTATCGAACTGCGACAGATCGGCTATGTCATTGTTTATCGTCAGCATGGCACTGTCGAGGTAGCAGCGGCCGCCATCGTAGGATTCATACACTTTGATGGTTGTTTGCTCCGGATCCGTTTGACCGAGCATGGGCAAGCCACACAGATTGGTTGTCAGCGGCGACATTTCCACTTCCGGCGGCGCCAGATAAATGAAATCCACCGTATCGTTCTGTGTCCTCAAATCTACTGTATAACCGCCTTTATTCTGGAAAAAGGTATAAATCACCGGATTGGAGTGTTCGATGACAGCTACAGTAAGTGAATCGGGCGGCAAACCTTCGAACTTGAACTTGCCAT
>CAIYFY010000069.1 GCA_903925535.1 uncultured Bacteroidota bacterium
ATCTGATAACACCTGCTACCCGGCATGAAAAAAACAATATTTATCACATTTATGCTCGTTTCTTCCGTTTCGGTGGCGCAGGATGCAACGATGTTCCAGCCGTCTGCCATACGAAGAACGCTTCAGAGTACCCGTTCGGAAAGGCCCGTTCGGGTTGACGGCTACCTTGATGATGCTGACTGGTCGGGAGCCGTGGGGGCCTCCGATTTTGTTCAGGTGGAGCCCATGCAGGGCCAGCCCGCCACCCAGGCCACAGAAATCCGCGTGTTGCACGACCGGAACTTCCTGTATTTTGGTATATTTTCCAGGGATTCTCTCGGAAAAAAAGCCATCCGGGCCACCGATTTCAAGCGAGACTTCAATTTTATGTCGCACGACCTGATTACCCTTTCCTTCGACGGGTTTAACGACAATCGGAATGCCATGGCGTTGGCTGTGAATGCCTACGGTGTGCAGCGGGATCTGCTGTCTTTCGATGACTTTTATTACGACGTGGATTGGGATGGTCTCTGGCGTGTACGCACATCGCGCACCGATTCTGGCTGGGTAGCCGAAATTGCGGTGCCCTGGCAGACACTGCGTTATCCGCAATCGTCGGATTCACTGCAGCAGTGGGGGTTCAATATTTACCGCAACCGCCGTCTGACGAACGAGATATCTGCCTTTTCTCCTTTTCCGCGCAATGTGAGTTCGCTGCGCATGGCCTACTCGGGTTTGCTGACCAATCTGGAGCCGCCTCCGCCCAGACCCAACATTCGTATCAATCCTTACGTACTTGCCTCCTACGACCGGTATAAAAACTACCAAACCGAAAAACCCGAGGATAGCAGTGCCAAGCTGGGTGGAGAGCTGAAGTGGGCTGTAAATCCGAATGCTGTACTTGATCTGACCGTCAATACCGACTTTGCGCAGGCCGATGCTGACCGGCAGGTAAACAATATCACGCGGTTTTCGGTGCTGTTTCCGGAGCGAAGACAGTTTTTTCTTGAAAACGCCTCCCTTTTCGGTGTTGGTGGGGGGCCGAAAGGCGACGCCTCGGGTGGCTTCATGCGCATTCAGCCGTTTTTCAGTCGTCGTATTGGTCTGGATGATGCCGGAAATCCCATTCCCATAGATGCGGGTGCCCGTTTTGTACATCGGTCGGGGAAACGAAATTATGGTGGTATGGCCATGCGCCAGCGCGGGACAGATTTTTCTGATCCGACGAATTTTTTCATCGGCCGTTTTTCCGAAAATTTCGGAAAGCAGAACCGTCTCGGCGGTATGCTCGCTGTGAAAAATCAGGAATCAGGCACCAATTACACCAGCGTACTTGATGGATTTGTACGACTGGGACAGCTGCATTCACTGAATGCCATGCTGATGCAGACCACTACGACCGGACTGAACGAGAAACGGGGCAGTGCAGGCTACGCGCAATACTATTTCGACACCAACCAGTGGAGATTATGGTGGACGCAGTCGTTCGTCACCAGAGATTTCGACCCACAGCTTGGTTTTGTATCCAGAAGCGATGTGATTGGAACCACTCCGGGCATGATATGGTATTACAGGGGCAGCAAACTGCCACTGAAGAAGTATATCCGTGCATTTGAACCCAGTCTGAACACAGAGTTTTATCATCAGGCATCAACAGGGAAACTGACTGAGCGAATTATCAATCCGTGGCCCGTTTTTTTTAATCTTCAGAGCGGAGCATACATAGGATATGGCACCTATTTTATGTATGAAGGACTCACCGAATCGTTTATCCCGCTGGGAGTTGAAATTGCTGCCCGGGATTATCACTTTGTCAGGCATCAGATAATTGCCAGTACCGATCCGTCGAAGAAACTCAACCTGTTGGCCGATGTGAGCTGGGGGCAGTACTTTAACGGGAAACTGCTTTCGGCCGATCTTACCCTGCAGTTTGCACCACTGCCGCATGTTTCGCTGATGGGGCGGGTGAATCGCAATCATTTTAACGGAGTAGGGGAGAAGCAGGAGGTCAAGACAGTTGATCTGTTCAGTATTGAAGGCCGGTTTGCCCTGAATGCCAGGCTTCAGCTTATTGCCTTTTACCAGCAGAATACCGACGGCAACTCCAGAAATTACAATATCCGCTTTTCCTGGGAGTATCAGCCCCTTTCCTTTATGTATATCGTGCTCAACAAGCGCGGTTTCGACAATATTTCCGGTGTGAGGCAGGTTGAAGACCACGCTATCGGGAAAATTGGCTTCCTTCGTCAGATTTAGGTCTGTTACAAATATTTTTATTCTTTTGCCCTTAATCCTGCATTTATTGTCAGGATAAAGGGCTTTTTTGTTGTAGAAAGATGTTTTCAGTTAATTATTCCGGCTTTGTTTCAGGGAAATGACTTTTCTTCTGCCGGCAAAAAAGCGCTGTTTTCTTAACACAAAAAAAACACTGGAAACTTTAAAACTAAAAAACGTTTCCATCGTTACTTATCAGATGATGTTTACAGAACAACAAAACAAGTGGTTAAGAATAGCCGAGGAGCTGTTCATGCGCCTTGGTATCAAGAGCGTTACCATGGATGATGTGGCGCGTGAGCTGGGCATTTCAAAAAAAACGCTCTACACCTTTGTTGAAAACAAGGACGATCTGGTCAGGAAGGTGGTGGAGAGTTACTGTGTCCAGAAGAAGAGGGATCATTCCGACCGCTTCAATTCGGCGGAGAATGCCGTGGAGGAGATGCTGATGGTGATTACATCAACTGCGCGTCAGATGGAGCAGATGCGCGCCAATCTGTTGCATGATCTTCAGAAATACCACCGCGATGTCTGGGTTACACTGAATGAATTCCGTCGCGGACTTCTTTACGAAGTAGTTCGCAACAATCTGGAAAGAGGAATCAGGGAAGGGCTGTATCGAAACAACATCAACGTGGACATAGTGACCCGTTTGCATATTGCCACCAGTTTTCAGTTATTGAACGAAGACCTTTTTCCGTTGAACGACTACAGCAAGGATGTACTCTTCCGGGAGTACATGTTTCACTATCTGCATGGCATCATGTCGGAGAAAGGGCGGCAGTATTTGCTGAAAAATGCTCCTGAATTGTAAAAAGTACTCACTCGATTATATGCAAAAACTACTTCTTCTCCTCTTTTTGTCGCTGACGGCCTTGTCGGTTTCAGCCCAGCGCACGCTGAGTCTCGACGATTGCGTGCAGTATGCGCTGACCAACCATCCTATGGTTAAAACAGCCGAGCTGCAGGTCAACGATGCTGTCTGGCGTGTCAAGGAAAACCTTGCAACAGGCCTTCCGCAGATTTCTGCCGGTGTTTCGTACTCCGGGTTCATTCAGCGGGCGGGTCTGCCGTCATCTGCCATCTCTTTTGGTCCGCAGGTGCCGCCGTCATTTCTCAACGACCTCTCAACGGAGCTGGTCAATCTGCCATTACTCGACGGTGTCATGCGCGGCTTGCTGGGTGGATCCGGCAGCGACGACAGCGGGCGGCTGTACTTCGCACCCGTTCACAGTCTGTCGGGCGAACTGAAGCTCACGCAGCTGGTTTTCAACAACTCCTACCTGCTGGGCATCAAGGCGGCCAGATATTACCGCGAGTATGTGGAACAGGATCTGGCGGCCACCAGATACAAGGTAAAAAATCAGGTGACGGATGCCTACATGCCTGCGCTGCTGATTTCTGAAAACCTGGTTGTGCTCGACAAGAACATTGCGAATCTGGACAAACTGCTCACAGAAACCCGTGCTATCAACAAAGCAGGTTTCGCAGAACAGCTTGACGTAGACCGTCTTGAGTTTTCCCTGGCCAACCTTCGCACGGAACGCGACAATCTGGCGCGTCAGCAGGAGGTTGTAATCAATGCCCTGAAGTTCAACATGGGTATGGCTGTCAGTGAGAATATTTCGCTCTCCGACAACCTGGATCGCCTGATGGCGCTGTACGCCGATGCCGACCTTACCACGCGGTTTGACCCGATGAGTCGTCCGGAATACCAGACACTGCTCAAGGCCCGTCAGCTGAGCCAGATTCAGGTGGATCTGTTTGGCAAGCCCTGGATGCCCACAGTAGCTGCTTTCGCCCAGTATCAGCCCGGTTATCAGGGAGGTTATGGCAGCAGCGACAGCGACAACTTCAACAACTGGTATTTCATCCCGTCTGCAATCGCCGGCGTGTCAGTCAGTCTCCCGATCTGGGATGGAGGAGGTACCAATGCCCGGAAGCAGCGTGCGATGATTACCCTGCAGGGGGTTGAAATTCAGAAGCAGATGCTGGAAAACGCGATGAGTCTCGAGCTGGATGCTGCCCGCAAGCAGTATCAGAGCGCTGCAGAGCGCAGCGTCAGTCGCCAGAAAAATCTGGAGCTGGCCCAGCGTATTTACGACACGACTCAAACAAAATACAAGGCCGGAGTTGGCAGCAGTTTCGAGGTTACACAGGCAGAACAGGGGCTTTATGCTGCTCAGCAGGCACTCATGAGTGCCCGTTTTGACCTGCTCAACGCCCGTCTTGCCATCAAAAAAGCCCTAGGACAGTAACATTTCTCAACAGGCAGTCGGAAAACACTGCTTTTCAAACCATAACCAGCATCTCTTCATGAAAAATATATCTTCTCTCGCCGCCGCCGCATTTTTACCGGCAGCACTTTTCATTTCTTCCTGCGGTGGAGGACAGACAGATCCTGCCACCGAACTGGCCAGACTGAAAGATCAGAAAGCCGGTATCGAAGCCCGTATTATCGAACTCGAAAAGCAGGTGACCCAGCCGGCGCCCAAAATTCTGGCCGTCAGCCTTTCCGAGGTCAAACTTTCTGATTTCAGACACTACATTGACCTGCAGGGCAAGGTAGAGGCAACCGAAAGCGTGGTGGCTACAGCCAAAATGCCCGGCTCGCTCAAAAGGGTATACGTACAAAACGGCGATAATGTAAAAAAGGGCCAGCTGCTGGCTGAAATTGACAGCGACGTCATGCAAAAGGGTATGGCCGAACTGGAGGGTCAGCTCGCCACCGCTACCGATATCTACAATCGCCAGAAAGGACTGTGGGATCAGAAAATCGGCACAGAAGTGGCCTTTATTCAGGCTAAAAATGCCAAAGAATCGCTGGAGCGCAGCATTGCTACGATGAAAGAGCAGATGAATCTCACCAAAATATATGCACCCACATCGGGAAGTGTGGATGTGGTGATGCTGCGCGCCGGACAAGCCATTGCGCCGGGCATGCCGCTTTGCAATATTGTAAATATGACCAGTCTCAAGGTGCATGGTGAAGTGACGGAGGCTTATGCCGCCAAGGTCCGCCAGGGAGATCCGGTTCAGATTTACTTCCCTGACCTCAACAAGGAAGTTGCCTCCCGCGTAAAATTCGTGAGCAAGACGATCAATCCAATGACACGGACATTCACGGTGGAGTGCACACTTCCTGCCGGTGAATACCGTGCCAACCAGATTGCTGTGATGAAAATCATAGACTACCAGAAGTCCGGAGCTGTTGTAATCCCGGTGAACATAATACAGACGGGTGAGGGAGGAGACTTTGTTTACGTGGCGGAGAAAACGGGAGAAAACCAGGCCGTTGTGAAAAAAGCTGATATCAGGCAGGGGCAGAACTACGCCGGAAATGTGGAAATACTCAGTGGCCTCAAGAAAGGTGACTGGCTTGTCTCCACCGGTTATCAGGAGGCACAACCCGGCGAGACTGTAAGTTTCTGATTCCGGGATGCTCAAAACCTATCACCATTTTACGACAAATAAATGAAAGAGTTCAAACCAACCAGTTGGTCTATAGATAACCGAACCTCGATCTTCATTATCACGGTGATGATCACGCTGGCCGGTATCATGTCGTACAATGCTCTTCCGAAGGAACAGTTCCCGGACGTAGTTGTACCGACCATTTTTGTTTCCACAATTTACCCCGGCGCCAGTCCGAGCGACATGGAGCAACTCGTGACCAAACCCATTGAGAAGCAGTTAAAGGGTATAAACGGCGTCAAAAAAATATCTTCTTCTTCTGTTCAGGACTTTTCGAGCATTATCATAGAGTTTAATACCTCGCTCGATGTGGCATCCTGCAAGCAGAAAGTGAAAGATGCCGTGGACAAATCCAAGCGCGATTTGCCCAATGACCTGCTTCAGGACCCGTCCATCGCCGAACTTGACATCTCTGAAATACCTATCATGAGCGTCAATGTGGCCGGCGATATGAGTCTCGACAAGCTCAAGCAGTATGCCGACAAGCTCAAGGACCGCATTGAAGAAATGCCCGAGATTACCCGTGTTGATCTGATTGGTGCCCTGGAAAAGGAAGTACAGGTTAATATTGACAAGTACAAACTGAATGCGGCCAGCCTCACATTCCGTGATATAGAAAGTGCGCTTGCTTACGAGAATATGACCATCTCTGCGGGCAACGTGGATGTTGGCGGCATGACCCGGTCTGTATCCATCCGCGGCGACTTCAAGGATCTTGAACAAATAAAAAATATTCTCATCTCATCTCAGTCGGGAGCAAAAATGTTCCTGAAAGATGTTGCCGAGGTAAAAATGGGCCACAAGGAGCAGGAGAGCTTCAGTCGCCTGAATGCCCGTAATGTCATTTCCCTGAATGTTATCAAGCGTTCCGGCGAAAACCTGATCAACGCCTCCGACAATATCAAGGAAGTGGTGGACGAGATGAAGTCCGGAGAATTTCCTTCAAATCTGGAGGTGAGTATTACCGGCGACCAGAGCCGCGCAACCCGAGTCACCCTGCATGACCTCATAAATACCATTATCATCGGATTCATTCTGGTGACTTTCATCCTTATGTTCTTCATGGGTGCTACCGATGCCATATTTGTGGCCATGTCGGTTCCGCTTTCCATGGCGATTGCCTTCATGGTGCTGCCTGCATTCGGTTACACCCTGAACTTCGTGGTGCTCTTTGCCTTCCTGCTTGCGCTGGGCATTGTAGTAGATGACGCGATTGTGGTGATAGAGAACACTCACCGGATTTACCACGACGACAAAAAACTGACCATTGTACAGGCCGCCAAGAAGGCTGCCGGGGAGGTATTCCTGCCCGTACTCTCCGGTACTGCAACCACCCTGGCACCTTTCGTTCCGCTGGTATTCTGGGATGGTATTTTTGGAAAGTTCATGGTTTACCTGCCGGTTACCGTCATCATCACCCTGACAGCATCGCTGCTGGTAGCCTATATAATCAATCCGGTATTTGCCGTCTGGTTTATGGGCGATCCGAAGCGGGAGGGCACCGAACTGCCGGCTGAGAAAAAACGCCGCAGGGCTATCTTCGGGTATGCTATATTCGGCCTTTCCGTACTGTTCTTTTACGCCAACAAGAACTTCTTCATGGGCAACCTGCTGCTGACTATCGCAGCGTTTGCGGTACTGTACAAGTTTGTGCTGGCGAATGTGGTATCGAAGTTTCAGGAGCGCGGATGGCCGTCCATACAGCGTGGTTATGCCGGGTTTCTCAATTTCGCGCTGAACCACCCTTGGAAAATGCTGACAGGTGTGGTACTCCTGCTGGTTTTGTCGCTGGTGGCCTTTGCCAGCGAGAAGCGCAACATCGTCCTGTTTCCGAAAGCGGATCCGAACTTCATCTATGTTTACATGTCATTGCCTGTTGGTACCGATGTAGCGGTAACGGACTCACTTACCCGTGTACTGGAGAAAAAGGTGGTAAGCGTCATTGGCGAGAACAATCCCATCGTGGAGTCGGTTATCTCCAATGTGGCGCTGGGTGCATCGGAAGATCGTTTCGACCGCACTACGACCTCCAACAAGGGGAAAGTAGGTATCGCTTTTGTGGAGTTCAGCAAGCGCAACGGCGTTAACACACTGGATTATCTCGATCAGATCCGGGTGGCTACACAGGGTGCCATTCCCGGTGCCGATATTGTGGTTGATCAGGAACAGGGCGGTCCGCCGCAACCCAAACCCATCTCCGTGGAAATACGGGGCGACGATTTCCGCGACCTGATCCGCGTTTCCGAAGCCGTAAGGCACTACCTCGACTCCCTGAACATCCCCGGTGTAGAGGAGCTGAACAGCGATCTGATTGTATCCAAACCGGAAATCAACATACAGATTGACCGCGACCGTGCCAACCGCGAGGGTATATCCACTGCACAAATCGGTTCGGAGTTCAGAACGGCGATTCTGGGCAAGGAGGTAACCAAGTTCCGCGATGGAGAAGATGAAATTCCGGTTAATATCCGCCTGAAAGAGGAGCAACGCGCCAACATAGACGCTGTGGAGAACCTGAATATCACCTTCCGCGATATGAACATGGGTGGTGTACTCCGCTCAGTGCCGATGGCGGCGCTGGCTGATGTACAATACACCCAGACCTACGGCGGTATCCGTCGCCTGGATCAGTCGCGCATCGTGACGATCTCTTCCAACATTACATCGGAATACCAGCCAAGTCAGAACGAAGTGATTGACCGGGTGAAGGCAGCCATTGCCGCCTATCCGCAGACGGAAGGAGTAACTGTCGGTTTTGCCGGTCAGGATGCAGAAATGAAAGAATCATTCAGCTTCCTTGGTACTTCACTGCTGATATCCATCTTTATTATCCTGCTGATTCTCATTACCCAGTTCAACTCGATTGGAAAAATGATCATCATCATGACGGAAGTGGTATTCAGTATTATAGGTGTGCTGCTTGGCATGACAATCATGGATATGGACTTCTCTGTCATCATGTCAATGGTGGGTATTGTGGCTCTTTCCGGTATTGTGGTGCGGAACGGTATCCTGCTGGTGGAGTACACAGATATTCTCAGGCAGCAGGGAACGCCCACCCGCGAGGCTATCGTGGAGGCCGGCCGTATCCGTATGACGCCGGTGCTGCTGACGGCTACTGCGGCCATACTCGGACTTATTCCGCTGGCTGTAGGATTGAACATTGATTTTTACAGCCTGTTTGCCACCGGCGATCCGAAGATCTATCTGGGTGGCGACTCGGTAGCGTTCTGGGGACCGCTTTCCTGGACAATCATATTCGGATTGAGTTTTGCCACGTTCATCACCCTGATTATTCTTCCGGTTATGTACCTGAAGGGTGCTCAGGTGAAGCAATGGTGGCAGAATAAACTGTAAAGGCTGTCATTCCGGAGCCGGAAGGCCGGAGGTCATGATGTGATCTCCGGCTTTTTTGTTTTATGCGTCGCATAAAGAGTATACTACTTGTGTTACTTCTTTTAAAAATATCAGATAATTTTTAAAAAAATTCTGAAAATATCTGATATTTGTGGAATGAAGCGTATGATTTATCAAAAACTTGTCGAGCATATCACAGCCAAAGAAGCGACTGTATTGATAGGTGCCCGGCAGACCGGGAAATCCACCCTGTTGAAGCAACTCAGAGATTATCTGGAGTTGAAAGGCGAATCGGTTCAGTTTTTTAACCTGGAACGCAAGGAATTGCTGTCTGATCTAAGTGCGCATCCCGAGAACATATTCAAATATCTCCCATCACATGAAAACAGGCGTCAGTATGTGCTGATTGATGAGGTACAATATTTGCCGGATCCGACCAACTTTTTGAAGCTGTTGTACGATGAATACTGTGATCGTATAAAACTCGTGGTAACAGGCAGCAGTGCGTTTTATATTGATGAAAAATTCAGGGATTCGCTGGCTGGCAGGAAAAAGATTTTTGAACTGCGAACACTCGACTTTGAAGAGTTTCTCCTGTTTTCTAATGCTCAGGATGAGTTGTCGGAGTTGTACAAGTTACAGAGCGGTGTTATTTCAGTTTCGGTTCTCGAAAATCGCTTGTGGAGTTCTCTGGATACATATCTGACTTATGGAGGCTATCCCGCTGTGGTACTGGAACCGGATAACGGCGCGAAGCAGGAGCGGCTCGAAGAGTTGCGTGACTCTTTTGTAAAAAGGGATATGCTGGAATCCGGGATTAAAGACGAATTTAAATTTTACAGACTGTTTACTCTTCTTGCTGCGCAAACGGGCAGTCTCCTGAATATCTCCGAGTTGTCTGGTACGCTTCATCTTTCGCAACACCATCTTTCGCACTACCTGTATGTGTTACAGAAGTGTTTTCATATTAATCTGGTGCGTCCATTTTCGCGTAATATCCGCAAGGAACTCACCAGGATGCCAAAGATTTTCTTTAACGATCCGGGTTTGCGCAACATTTTGGTAAATTACTTCGCTCCGCTGGAGTCTCGTGCCGATAAGGGCCAAATATTGGAAAACTACGTTTATCTGCGACTTGCCAGGCGTTATCAGGCGGACAAAATCAAATACTGGCGTACTGCAGATGGTCAGGAAGTTGATTTCATAGCGGAAGAAAGTGCCTTTTCGGGCAGGGCTGTGGAGGTCAAGTTCAGCAAGGCTGGTTTTAAAGCAGGAAAGTATGCCAGATTCCGGGAAACGTATCCGGAATATCCACTGGAGGTATGGTTCTGGGGCGAGCGTGCGCTGCTGATGTAGCCTCAAAGACAGTCCCAGTCGTAAAGCACCCTGCTGAAATCGAGCGCGGCGAGATCTTTTTCGCGGATGAAGAAGTGGCCCACGCCCATATCCCCCCACATCAGATCGGCTACCTCGTCGGAGTCGAGTTGCAGGAGCAGGAGCATGGGGTCTTCGGCACGTCGGGGGTCATCCTGTGTGAAGTAGGCATACCCGCCAATGCGGTGTCCGGTAGCGCGCACAGCCCGTTCATATTCAGCCATCACATCCCATTCCTTTTCGCCGAACTGCCGGAAAAAATCGGTTCCGAAGTGCTGGTAAAAACGGAAGTCGGCCACAGGAGCCACACTCTCTTCCGTGGAGAATACAAGCGGATATGATTCGTCGGGATGGTGGGGAAGCAGGTCTTCCTCGTAATCGCGCAGGACAGGTTTTTTATACAGCGCTTTCTCATCGGTGATTACCTCGGGGTGGTAAACAACCCTGAAGGTATCCGGATTTTCGCCGTCATCGAAATCCATACCGTACAGATCATCATCGGAGATAAAGAATTGCAGTATTCCTTTGGCGGGAAAGGGATGCAGCGCCGGAACTTCAGAGAAGTTGATTTGTGCCAGAAAGAACAGCGACTGTCCGTCGGGAGCTGCTGGCCACGTCATATTCAGGGGCATATACGGCAATCCTCCGATCTTGCTTTGCCATGGTTTCAGCGGACATTCCTTTCCTGTTTTCGCCCGAATAAAGGGCATGGAGGTTTTGAGCAGTTGTTCGCGGAAGGGCTCCATGGAAGCCGGCAGAGAAAGCTTGTCGGACATGATTTAAGCGAAAATAATTTGTACCAGCCAGGCAGCGAGCCATGCCAGACCGGTCATGGAGATGAATTGCCAGAGCGCCCATTTCCAGCTGCCCGTTTCGCGGCGTACTACTGCCAGCGTACTCATGCACTGCATGGCAAGCGCATAAAATACCAGCAGAGAGAGTGCCGTGGCGAAAGTATAGACTGGCTGGCCGGTATCGCTGAAGGTTTCGCGCTGCATTTTTTCCCGCAGCGTGGCTTTGGCTTCGTTTTCCGAGCGATCATTGATATCGGCTTCCGAGGAACCCATATTGTACAGAATAGCAAGTGTACCGGTGAACACCTCTCTGGCTGCAAAAGAAGTGAGCAGTCCGATACCGATTTTCCAGTCGTAGCCCAGCGGTCTGATGACAGGCTCGAAAGCCTTTCCCATCTGTCCGGCCCAGGATGCCTCCAGCTTTTTCTGGGCGGTGAGGTCTTCAGTTTCTGCCTCGCCAAGTCCGGCGGCTGCAGCTTCCTCCTGAGCTTTGGTGGCGGCGCGTTCGATGGCATCTCCCGGACCAAAGCGCGAGAGCGCCCACAGAGCAATGGATACAATCAGGATAATTTTTCCTGCGCCGATAATAAATGCTGAAACCTTTTCCCACACAGTCAGTCCCACATTTTTCCAGTCGGGCATGCGGTAAACAGGAAGTTCGATAGCCAGAAACGACGGTTCGCGTGTTTTCAGATAGCGTTTCAGCGTCCAGCCAGCGAAGAGCGCTGCGGCGACGCCAAGGGCGTACATAGCGCCAAACACCAGCGTCTGAGCACCGATAATACCACCGATGCGCACCCTTGGTACGGCCATTCCGATAAGTACCAGATAAACAGGGATGCGGGCGCTGCAGCTTATAAAAGGAGTGACCAGTACCGTTATGAGTCGTTCCTTCCAGTTACCGATGGTTCTGGAGCTCATGATAGCCGGCACTGCACAGGCGGAGCCGCCAATGAGCGCCACCACACTGCGGCCGTTCATCCCGAATCTGCGCATAATCCGGTCGAAAAGGAAAACTACGCGGGCCATATAACCAACCTCTTCCAGAATAGTGATGAGCAGGAAGAGCAGAGTAATCTGTGGAACAAATACAAGGATACCTGCGAGACCTGCCAGAATACCGTCGGTGAGCAGTTCCGTGGTCCAGTGGTCGGGCAGTGTTTGCTGGAGCCAGGTATTCAGTTCGGCAAATCCGTTGTCAATCCAGTCCATCGGGTAGGCACTCCAGTCGAAGATAGCCTGAAAGATAACCAGCATGACGGCGATAAACACAAACGGGCCGCCGATTCTGTGTGTAAGTACAGCGTCAATACGGTCGGTGGGCGTATCGGGGAATTGCTGGGGTTGCTGGATGGCGTCCTCCACGATAGGTGTAAACAGATCGTAGCGTGCCAGCGTTTCCTCCACCTGTGCGCGCAGCGAGACAAAATTCTTGGTCTGGACGATAGTTGCCAGCGTAGCGCGGTCGCTCTCGTTCAGGAATGGCAGCCATTCGAAGTGGTGAGCCAGCTGCAGCGCCCTGTACGGATTATTTTCACCGAGGTTCAGTCTGACGGCTTCGGCTACCTGCTTTTCTGTGGCATCCATGTCAAAGAATGCCTTTCTGGAAATATTTCCAATAGCGGGAATCAGCTTTTCGATCTCGGACACGAGTCGGTTCATATTGTCGCCGGTGCGGCCGCTGACGAATACGACGGGAATTCCCAGTTTCTCTGAAAGTCTGCTCACATTTACCTTGATACCCAACTCGTCAGCCATATCGGCCATATTCAGAGCGAGCACCAGTGGCAGCTGGAGGTCGAGTAGCTGGGTGAGCAGCAGGAGGTGCTTTTCGAGGTGATTGACGTCTGCGATGTAAACTACTGCATCGGGGAAAAATTCATTTTTCTGGTCGGAAAGAACCGCAGATACCAGTTTTTCATCGGAAGAAGTGGGGTACAGACTGTAAGTGCCGGGGAAGTCCACCAGCGTTACTTCACCGCCGCCCGGGAGGCGCAGATTCCCCTCCTTGATATCTACCGTCACGCCGGGGAAGTTTCCCGTTTTCTGGCGCAGGCCGGTGAGGTGATTGAATACGGTAGATTTTCCGCTGTTTGGATTTCCTATGACGCCAATACGCGGGAGTCGCTGACTTCCGCTCATATTTCGAGGAGAATGCTGGCGGCCTCTTCCCTTCTGAGAGCCATGCGAACACCGTCCACCTTGACATAGAATGCGTTCCCGAAGGGCGACTGGCGCACCATTTCTACCCTTGCTCCGGGCAAAAAGCCCATGGAGGTGAGTTTGCATGCCAGCGCGGCATCAGAGAATGACAGTGCGCGGGCGGTCTCGTGTATTTTCAGATCCGGTATGGAACGGTAGCGTCTTTGCATGGCGCCTGAATCTTGTTAATTTAATTTAGACAAATTCAAGACTGCAAAGGTAGTGCATGCTTTTCATTTCCGTGTATATTCTTTGTCGGGAATTAATCACCGTGTTATGGTGATTTTAATCATCTTTCAGGGTGGCTATCCTGTCATTGAATTAGCTCTGCGCCCTCCTGACCCACCAGCGTACCAATGGCTACGCCCATACCGCTCAGTCTGACAGACACCACCACATTGGGGGAAGCGCGCTGAATGATGGGTTTTTTCACCGGACCGAGGCCTAGTATTCCCGTCCACCAGTGATCAATTTCGACCGCTTGTCCGGGACAAATTACTTCATGGAGCAATTTGGCGAGTGCGCTTCTGATGAGGGGGTTACTTCCGAATTCGAGGGTTTTTTCTGTTTCAAAGTCCAGGTTGCGACCGCCTCCGAGCAGAATCCTGCCGTCAATATTCCTGAAATAGTAGTAGCCCTTGTCGTAGTGAAAGCAGCCTTCCACCTTTAGTCCGGGTACCGGTTTGGTGATGAGCACCTGATTGCGTGCCGGATAGAGGTCCAGATCGGGGAACAGTTTGCGTGCGAATCCGTTAACGGCAACCAGCACGCGTCCGGCCCTGATTGTCCAGTCATTTTCGGTTTCCATTAAAACACCGTTACTGCCATCTTCCAGCGATCTGATACCGATGCCATTGAATATCTCCACACCGGCGGCCCGCGCTTTTCCGAGCAGGGCTGTCATCATTTTGCCGGTATTCACCTGTCCTTCGGGCTGATTGATGATGAGGTGCCTGACATCCCGGAATCCGAATGAGGCTATACGTTCATCGGCCATTTTATATACTTCCCGGTGTCCTGTGATACGCCCGATTTTCTCGTTGAACTCAGGCATGCGTTCTGCACATTCTGTGAAGATATCGGTATCATTTTCAGTGAACATCTCGTAGCCACCCCACTGTCTGAACTCCATATTTTCATCTCCGATCAGTGCACGCAGTCGCTGCAGACCGTTCCAGCGTTTTTCGACCGTGGCGAGTACGGTATCTTCGGGTGTGTGAGACAGGTCATCAATCAGTTCAGTCATGGAGCCGAAGCAGGCGAAGCCTGCATTTCGTGTGCTGGCGCCTGCCGGCATCGGTCCTCTTTCAAATACGACCACGCGCAGTTTCGGATTTTTTTCCTTGAGGTGAATAGCGGCGGCCAGGCCTACGATGCCACTGCCTATTACGGCTACGTCAATAGGCTCAAAAAAGGATTGTTTTTCCCAGTAACTGAGTTCGTATTTCATAATTTGGGCGTGCTGTGATAAATAGCGAGGAAGATGAGTGCCATTTTCATGGGCTCGTTCACCTCTTCCGACAGGTTGTCTTCCACTGCCCAGTCGCGGGGGTCATTTTCCCTAAGCGTATAGATATAGAACCTGCCGCGATTGGGGTCGTCGGTTACCCATTCGTCGAGGCGGTTTTTCCAGCGGCTTCCCAGCACAAGAGAAAACGAGTTATTGGTTACCCTCCATTCCGAGAAGTCGTTGGACCAGGATGTGCGCATGGTTACCACGTCTCCTGTGTAGGTGCGCAGTTCCCACTGTGTAGGGTCGTTTTTCCACTTTTGTTTAATGGTTCCGCGTTCTCCGTTGAGTTCGTAGGTCCATTCCGAAAAATCGTCGTGCACATTGAGCCATCGGAGCCTGAGTTCTCCGTAGAGCACTTCTTCGGGCGGTTCGGCGCTGTCGGGTTCATCCAGACCTTCCGATGCATAGATATCCCATTCCACAAAGGAGTCGTTCCAGCGGGTGCTGACGGTGGAGATTGTCTGGGCGTGGAGCTGCGACAAAAAAAGGCAGCTCCACACCAGAAAGAGCGGGCGCATCATGGCAACCAGCGTTAAAATGGCAGGTCATCCATGCCTGTTGGCGGCGTATCGGTATAATTCGGGAACGGATCCGCAGGGAATCCTGAATCTCCGGCCGCGCCAGAGCCTGAATTGCTGTCGCCCGAAGCTTTGTCAATGCGCCATGCGTTCAGGTTGGTCAGATATTTGCCATTCCACTCCCGGCCGCGGAGGTCGAAGGCGACTTTTACCATATCTCCTTCCCTGAAATTATCGAGCAGTGCACAGCGATCCTGCACGGCCTGAAACTTGATGAGTTGCGGATAGTTGCCGTCCTGCACTTCGAGTACGAATTCACGTGCGGTGAAACTGGACGATTTTTGTTCGGTCGGAAAAATGCGGTGCAGTTTGCCTGCTACTTCAAATGCCATGTTGTTTATGTGTTGTGGTGTTATTTCAGTCGGAACATTTGTTCGTAATAACCGGGCCGGTTGGCGGTGATTACCTTTTCAAATCTTTTGGAAGTAATAATCGGCTGATAGGGTGCGAACAGAAAAACCTCCGGGAGTATTTCATGCAGCAAATGCTGTGCTTCCATATAGAGCTGATCTCTTTTGGTTTCATCAGGTTCGGCGCCTATGCGGTCAATCACTTCATCGAGGCGCGCATCGGCAACCCGGGAACGGTTGTCGCCTGCGGGTGCGAGGTTTGAAGAGTGATATCTCTGTCGCATTTCAGTGAGTCCCGGAAACAGGGTAGCTCCGAGAAAAGTGGTTTCAAAGTCGCCATTTTTGGTTTTCGGATTGATTTCGGTGATATCGGTTGGCACCGTTTTGATTTCGATACCGGCAAGCCGTGCCGTTTGGGTCACACTTTCTGCATATTGCTGACTGGTACGCACCGACGGAACAAGCACTTCAATGACCAGGCGTGTCGGCTTTCCGTCGAGTACCTTGTCGAGAATACCATCTCCGTCTGTATCCGACCAGCCTGCGGCCGCGAGCAGCTCGCGGGCCTTTTCTATGTTGTAGTCGTAGGGGGTGATATCTTTTGCATAATACCGCTTGGCAGGCAGAATATTGCTCACCGTTCTGACCGCCAGTCCGGAGCGTATATTATTGATGAAATGGTCGTAGTCAACCACATGCGCCAGTGCCTTGCGCACCTGAACATCTTTCAGAACGGGTTTGTTCAGATTGAACAGCCAGCGATTATACTGAAGCGCAGGGAGCAGATCGAAGTCGTATCGGGTGTTCAGCGAGTCCTTTTGTTTCATTTCGAGAAACCTGGCGGGGCTCAGCGAGCCTGCCACGATATCGAGCTGACCGCTTTTGAGCATATTTTCCACCACGGTTTCATCTTTTACTACCTTATAAACCAGTCTTTTGGGGTAAGCGGCCAGGATGGGGCGCTCTTTTGAAACAGCGTCGCCCCACCAGTTTTCTTTCTTGACCAGAATCGCCCCCTGATCATTCATGGAGGCTACTTTATAGGGGCCGCTACCGGATATACTTCCCGGATCGTTCAGGAATTTCGGCTGCTGAAACTCATCGGCAAAAGTTTTCATGGAGGGGTCGGCGGCGATGACACCGGTTTTGGCTGTATCGAGCAAATCGGAGAGCGGCACAGCCAGCATCCTGCCTGCCGGATCGTAGTGATAAGCGGGAAGAACGGGAAACAGGGCCATGGATTCCTGTGCCAGCATGTAATATTTCCTGAAGTAAACAGTAAATTTCTTCGGATTGGCCGGGTCGAGGTCAATGCCGCTCAGCTCCTTGAAGTAAGATCCGAAGGCTTTGGTAGGCAGCAGCGGGTGGTAGGCAATTTTGATGGAAAAATCTACGTCCTTGCCGGTTACAGGAGTTCCATTATCCCAGCGGGCACCGTCGAGCAACTCGTAATCATAGGCGAGTTCTCCCTTGTGCGGACCGTCCTGCACCAGGCGGGAAGAAGGGAGTGATTTGACAATAAGCGGGGTGAGTTCCAGTGTAGCCGGGTCGAGGTCGCCCAGCGATTGAAAGATACGGGCACACACATATATATCAGCCCCGATAGTGGAGAGAAATGGATTGAGACGTGCGGGAGCGGCGTCCATCCGGATACTAATTTCTTCCGGTTCAGCACTTTCACCTGCAGATTGCACACAAAAGCGTACAAGCAGGATGATAGCGGCCGCGGCAATGGCGAGCAGAATTTTTCCGGGGGTGGTGCGCAGTCGGTTAGTCATAATGGATGGAACAGAAGGTTTTAACACACAAGGTCAGATAAAACGTAAAAATATTTCAAAAAAATTTTTTTCAAGGGAACTTTAAAATTTGGAAGTTCGTTAAACAACTTTAGTAGGCTACATTATTCAGGAAATTTTTGCTTTTCAGCCTTGAATTCCCGGTATGTCCGAATACTACTCTAAACAGCAACACTCTTATGAAATCTTCAACCTACACCGAAGAACAAATGAGACAACAGGTTTTCAGTGCGGAGCTACTCCCGCACTACACTGCTATCTACTCTTTCGCCTATCGTCTGACAGGGGGCGACAAAGGAAAGTCCGGGGATCTTGTGCAGGAAACTTATGAAAAAGCCTGGCGTTCCATACACCTCTATGTTCCCGGAACAAACTCCAGGGCCTGGTTGTTTCGTATCTGCCACCGTGCATTCATCAATCACTGGAGAAAGGTAAAAAATGTACCAGTGAAACTGGGCCTGGATGCTGCCGGCGGAATTCAGTCTGACAGTGAGCCAAACCACACACAGATGGGCGACGAGGTAATGAACGCCATCAACCAGCTGCCGAAGCCACAACGTATTGTGCTTCTGCTCGATCTTGAGGATTTCTCCTACGAGGAAATCGCTCTTGTCCTGAAAATACGTATTGGTACCGTGCGTTCCCGACTGCACCGTGCCCGCAAGACTCTGCAAGAGGTACTGCGGCAGTACGCACAAAATCTGGGCTACCCGGTAGCTGACGATGCAGTTCTAACATTTTCAACTTGCGACCAGTAAACACAAAACCAAAGAGCATGTCCGGGTTTCTCTGATGAACAAAATCAACCAGATGAAATACCGGACATGCTCTTAAAGGGCCGTCAGGAACCAATAAAACTCAACATTTCATGTCTTTCACAAGCATACGCATACAAGTCAATTCGCCTCGCCAGTTTCGGTGTGGCTCCTTGTTCTTGCTTTCCGGCACTACCTCCGAAAATAATAGGCAGTTTTCCTCAATACGCTCTTCTATGGTTGGCAACCAGGCAGCGCGACGGTCAACTCCCGGGGTTTGTGTCAGACTAGGCAAGGCAAGCAGAGGTATTGATATGTATTCGGATGCACAAATTAATTTTACTATGAACAACGAAACAAATCTGCCAATCGGAAAACTCCAGCAAACAGGAAACAAGTTAACCGCCGAACCAACCGATCCAACCCCTGATTTTTCAAGCCTGGGAAATGATGACTTCCAAAAAACGCCCAGGGTCCGTGAATTTGAGTCCAGTGATGACGAATCGTTCCGGACGTGGCTCAAAGCCAACACACCCAACCAGTCTGTACCTCCTTCCCTTTTAGAAAGACTGAAGAATATTCCCTTCAAGTATTGACTCCAATGTTGACCTTCTCACTTTAATATCGTTTGTCCCTTCCATACAGACATTATGATGCCGGAGTCTCCCTGACGCTCCGGCTTTTTTATTGTTGTCCAGCCTGTCAGTATCGGGTTTTTACTTTTTATTTTAACAAACTTGGATTTTGGGATTATTTTAGCACCTTTGTACATCAATTTTGAAACATCTAACCACTAACCTTTTCTTTAAATGAACAAAATTTTTTACATTCTCTTGTTCACGGCCTTCCTCGGCACGAGTAAAACGTATGCCCAGGATGCACAGATGGCCGTCAGCGGGAAAGTTACGGATGCCGCCAACGGCTCGGCTCTTCCCGGTGTTACTATCCGGGTTGAGGGCAAAAATGCCGGAACCACTTCTGATGCCAACGGTGGTTATGCCCTGAAAGTGTCTGTGGGCGACCTCCTGATCTTTACCTACACGGGATACAAGGAGCAAAAAGTAGCTGCCAACAGCAAAACAATTGATGTGCGCATGGATGCCGATGGTATCGCCCTCGAGCAGATTGTGGTGGTCGGCAGCCGGCGAGCCAATCGCGTCAAAACCGAGACGCCTGTCCCGGTGGATGTTATCAATGTGGCTGCCAACACAGTCAACTCCGCACGCGCAGATGTGACAGCCATGCTGAATTACACGGCGCCTTCTTTCAACTACAACAAACAGAGCGGCTCCGATGGAGCTGATCATATTGACCTGGCCACACTGCGCGGTCTGGGCCCCGACCAGACGCTGGTGCTCATCAATGGCAAACGTCGCCATCAGACTGCTTTCGTCTCTGTCTTCGGTACGCGCGGACGAGGAGCTTCGGGTACGGATCTCAATGCCCTGCCCGCTGCCGCCATAGATCGCATCGAAATCCTGCGCGATGGTGCCTCGGCTCAGTACGGTTCCGATGCCATGGCAGGTGTGATTAACATCATCCTCAAGGAAAATATCGGCAAGCCGACGCTTGACCTCGGCGTATCAGGGTATTATGATCCCAAGTATAACCCCGCTTTCATTACTGCTGATGACAAAGACGTATACGGTGCCTCTCACCTCGGCCAGTATGAAACCGGCAACAATAACAAGATGGATGGCCTGGCGTACAACGCATCCTTCAATTACGGAATGCCTTTCGGAAAGCCGGGCGGCGTGATTAACTTCACCCTGAATTACGCCAATCAGGACAAAACATTCCGTCAGGAATTTGGCGGAAACCTTCCGATTTCGATTTACAGAAGGGCGCATGGTGATGCTTCACTGAATGCCTACGGCGCATTCTATAACGCCGAAACACCCATTAAAGAGGGCGGAAAACTCGATTTCTACTCCTTTGGTGGCGCCAACTACAAGAAATCGGATGCCTTTGCCTTTACCCGCAATTTTTCGGCGAGGCCCGACCGTTTCCCTACCACGGCTGCCGGCGACCTGATACCTGTCGAAGGAATTATCAAGACTACGCCCGACGGAGAAAGTTATTTCAACCCGCATATACAGACAGAAATCCGCGACCTGTCGTGGGTGGGCGGCTTCCGCGGCGCTTTCGACAACGGATGGCAGTGGGACCTGAGCCAGACAATCGGATATAACAACTTCCACTTTTACGGCGACAAGACCTTTAATGCCGGACTGGGACCTACCGTCACACATTTCGACGATGGTGGCTTCTCTTTCCGCCAGAACACAACCAACCTGAATCTGAACAGGGAGTACCCTGAAATCATGCACGGCTTTGGTCTGGCCTTCGGTGCCGAGTACCGCAATGAGAATTACGTGCTCTTCGCTGGTCAGCAGGGCTCCTATGCCAACTATGACGAAAACAAGGCCACGGGTGCACAGGGTTTCCCCGGCTACCAACCCTCCGACGAGGTGGACGCAACCCGCAGCTGTGCCGGCGTTTATGCCGATGCCGAACTTGACGTGACTTCCAAACTGCTGCTCGGTGGCGCAGTCCGCGTTGAGAATTACAGCGATTTTGGCAATACGCTCAACTGGAAAGCGGCAGCCCGCTACAAGCTGCTCGACGACTTCAACCTGCGCGGCTCCTTCAGCACCGGCTTCCGGGCTCCATCCCTGCAACAGATCAACTTCAGCAGCACGTTCACTACGGTACAGGGCGGACAAATTTCCGAAGTGAAAATTGCGCCCAATCTCAGCCGTATCACGCAGTCGGCAGGTATAGAGCCGCTCAAGCAGGAGCGTTCAAGCAATGCCAGCATCGGCTTCTCCCTGAAGCCTATCCCGCAGCTAAGCGTAACGGTGGATGCCTATCAGGTAAAGGTGGAAGACCGGGTGGTGCTTTCCGGGCAGTTCAGCGCAGATGATACCTCGCTGGATCCCAACTTCACCGGAACCCTGCAGGACCTCGATGTGAGTCTGGCCCAGTTCTTTGTGAATGCCGTGAATACAACCAACCGCGGTGTGGATATCGTGGTGGATTACAACCGCAGAATTTCGAGCGACCAGACAATCCGTTTCCTTTTGGCGGGCAACCTGCAGGACATGACCATTGACAAGGTAAATGTACCTGCTGCACTGGGCAACAATGAGCAGAACTTCTTCAGCGATCGCGAGCGCGCGTTTGTGCTTGCCTCGGCGCCCAAAACCAAAATGGGTCTTACACTGGAGTACGGAGTGAAAAAACTTACTGTGGGAACCAGGTTCACTTACTTTGGCGAAATTACCCTGTACGGATATGGCGAAGACGGTCTCGGAATCAATCCGACCGTACCCAAAGACGATGGAAGCGGCTCTGTGCCCGATCAGTACGTATATGGCGGAAAACTGGTTCCGGATGTCTATCTGGGCTGGAAATTCAGCAAAAAAATGTCGCTGCATCTCGGTGCCGACAACTTCCTCAATGTACATCCTGATCTGGGTTTTGTACCCGGTGCTGCGGGCTGGGCTTTCAACAACGAAACCGGTGGTCCGTGGGATGCCGTGCAGATGGGTGGCAACGGTATGCGCCTGTTTACGCGCCTGACTATGAATTTTTAATTATCGGTGGAAATAGCCTGAAGCCTGCCGTGCCCCGAATCGAGTGCGGCGGGCTTTTTTGTTTTTTACAGCAAATTCCATATCGTATAAGTTTTGTAACTTACAGGATATACCGATGGCCAATTTTTTACTGAATTAACTTTTTGAACAAGTCTTAAACTACTCAGGTATGAAAAAGAGTCCAATCACATTTCTTCTGAACTCCTTTGTTATGTTCAATCTATCCGCCCAAGGGTTCGACTTTGCTCCCGTTGGTGCAAAATGGTATTATTCAGAGTTGAATCAATTCCTTCAGGGACTTAATACGCCCGCTCATCCCGGTTCTCCACGAAATTCATAAATGCCCGGTTTGCCACCCGGTTGCCGCCCGGTGTCGGGTAGCGCCCGGAGAAGTACCAGTCGCCGGTATTTCCGGGGCAGGCCTCATGCAGTCCGTCGAGCGTCTGGAAAATAATATCCAGCTGCGGTTTAAGTCCGGCCGGCTTTACAATTTCGGCAATTTTTTTGCTGATTTGCGTGTATTCGAACAGGTCGTACAGTTGAATAACTTCATTCTGTACCGCCTCTACAGGCAGCATTTCGGATCTTTTACAGCGCTCGTAAGTTTCCTGCAGCATTTTTTCCTGTCCGGATTCCCGGAGGAGTTCGACGAGTGCCTGAAAAGCCACGAAATCTTTCATCTTGCTCATATCAATACCGTAGCAATCGGGGAACCGGATTTGCGGGGCGCTGCTGAGGATGATGATTCGCTTCGGGCGCAGTCGCGCAGTGATACTGACTATACTGTCGCGCAGGGTAGTACCGCGCACGATAGAGTCGTCGAGTAATACCAGCGTGTCTTTGTCATCCTGGCAGATACCGTAGGTGACGTCATACACATGGTTGACCATGTTGTTGCGCACTTTTTTGTCGGCGATGAATGTGCGCTGTTTGTCGTCTTTGTGGACGAGCTTTTCGTTTCGGGTATGGACGGCCAGTATCTGGGCTACCTTTTCGGGGGTAATTTTCCCCTTCAGGCCCATGATTTGTTCGTGTTTCCACTTGTCCAGTTCCTTGTCGAGGCCTTCCATCAGTCCGTAAAAAGCGGCCTCCGCGGTGTTGGGAATGAACGAAAAAACGGAATTTTTAAAGTCAAAATTTACTGACTCGAGTACCGGGTGAGCGAGTTGTTCGCCGAGTTTTTTGCGTTCCTGATAAATTTCGCGGTCGTTACCGCGGCTGAAGTAGATACGTTCGAAGGAGCAGGCTTTCAGTTCGCGGGGTTCCGTGAATGGCAGTTCCTCGTATTTGTCGTTATACTTGATGATGAGTGCGTGGCCGGGCTTCAGTTCGCGTACATCTTTGTAGGAAACATTGAAGACTGACTGGATGGCCGGGCGTTCGGATGCGCCGACAATTACTTCATCATCGGCGTACCAGTAGGCTGGTCGTATTCCGTTGGGGTCGCGCATCAGGAAAGCATCGCCGTGGCCGATCATACCGCCGAGTACATATCCACCGTCGAACTTTTTACAGGCGCGGCGGAGCAGCCGCTGTACATCGAGATTTTCGAAAATGAGCTGGTTAATGGCCTGATTGGTCATTCCCTCCGGTTTGAACCAGGTGTGCAGTCGTTGCACTTCATCGTCGAGAAAATGCCCGATTTTTTCGAGTACTGTTACCGTGTCGCTTTTTTCCTTGGGGTACTGACCGAGTTCGACGAGCTCCTGAAAGAGCTCATCCACGTTGGTCATATTGAAATTACCTGCCAGAAGCAGGTTCCTGTTAATCCAGTTATTCTGTCGGTGAAAGGGATGCACGCGTTCGATGCTGTTGTCGCCGTGCGTCCCGTACCGGAGGTGGCCCATGAGTACCTCGCCGGTGTAGGGCATATTGGCGCGGAGCCATACCGGGTCGTTGAGTTGTTCCGGAGTAACAGCATTCAGGCGCGACCATACCATTTCAAAGAGATCTGCCAGGTAGTTGGGCGCGTTGCTTCTCTTGCGGCTGATATATCGCGTACCGGGTTGCGGGTTGAGCTTGATAGTTGCGATACCGGCGCCATCCTGCCCCCTGTTGCGCATTTTCTGCATCAGCAACTGCATTTTCTGAATGCCGTAGAATGCAGTGCCGTACTTCTTGTGGTAGTATTCGATGGGTTTGCGCAGGCGTATGATCGCGATGCCACACTCGTGCTGAATTGAGTCGCTCATTCTGAAAGTATGGAAATACGGTGCAAAGGTACTGAAAACAATGGAAGAAATCAGACCTTTGCGTTATGAAAGCACTTCGTGAAACAAAGTTCAGCCTTCCGGGCCAGACGGCCTTCTATCGCGGCAAGGTCCGCGATGTCTATTCAGTCGGAAATCGCCTCGTTATGGTGGCATCTGACCGTATTTCTGCCTTCGATCATATTTTGCCGCGGGCCATTCCGTTCAAGGGTGCCGTGCTGAATCAAATGGCAGCCTATTTCCTGAATGCCACCAGGGATATTTGTCCGAACTGGCTCATTTCCAGTCCCGACCCCAATGTGGCCATCGGGCATCGCTGTGAGCCCGTGCGGGTTGAGATGGTTATCCGTGGTTATCTGGCCGGCCATGCTGCGCGCACCTACGCAGCAGGCCTGCGCGAGTTGTGCGGTGTTGAGCTGCCGGAGGGAATGAAAGAAAACGACCGTTTCCCCGAGCCAATCATCACACCGACCACCAAGGCCGAAGAGGGGCATGACGAGGATATTTCCAGAGCGGAGATACTCGCCCGCGGACTGGTGTCCGAGGAAGATTATGTTCAGATGGAGGCATACACCCGGGCCCTTTTTCAGCGCGGAACAGAGATGGCAGCCGCGCAGGGGCTCATTCTGGTAGATACCAAGTACGAATTCGGAAAGCTCGACGGAAAAGTTGTGCTCATGGACGAGATACACACCCCCGACAGTTCCAGATATTTTTACGCAGAGGGGTACGCTGAACGTCAGGCCCGTGGCGAGCGTCAGAAGCAGCTCAGCAAAGAGTTCGTGAGAGAGTGGCTGATGGCCAATGGTTTTCAGGGCAAGGAAGGGCAGCAAATGCCTGTCATGCCCGACGAGTTCGTGAACGAGATATCGGAACGCTACATAGAACTGTACGAAAAAGTGACAGGCCGTGCATTTGTCAGGGACACATCAGACGATCCTGAATCTCGCATAGAAAGGAATATATTGGGGGCGCTGTAACAGATTTCTGTCCAAAAACAGAAACAATTTATTCCTGCAGGTTTTGCCCTGTGCATTCTCATGTTACCTTAGCCGCGCCATTCTGTTTGGGATATTCCCGGTGGCACAGCTCAAATTATTGCTGCTGTACGGCAGTAATGGTTTTTGTTTTACGAAACATCTTTGTACTACTTTCTGACATGAGAACCCGCAACATCTTTATTGCCCTGATTGCCCTGCTGCTGGGCATCTGGTACTTCGCCTCGCGTTCCGGCGGGGAAAAGATTGTACGCCCGAACGATCCCTGGGTATTCCGTTCGGTGCTCGACAAACAACCCCGCATGGTAACCTTCGCCCTGAACGACAAGCTCTGGGTTTCCTACTCTACTGATTCCTGCTCTCTGTACAAGGCATGGGCGGGCAGTGTTGATTTCACAGGTGCCGTTTACAATATGCGGCACGGACCACAGCCGATGAGCGTGGGAGCATCCTGGTTTGAGAATAAACACAGAAGGCCGTGGCAGGTTACCACCGGTGGAAAAACAGAGAATCCGCGCACCGATTATAAAGGACACCGTTATCTCGGGAATGGAGAGGCGGAGATCATGTACGATCTGGTACTCTCCGGCGGACAGCGTATCCGCATCAATGAGCGCCCTTCTTATGTAAACAAAGATGGTCAGCCCGGCTTTGAACGCCGCTTCAGTGTGGAAAATGCCCCTGCTGATGCCGTAATCGAACTGAAAAGCAATGTAGCATCTATCGTCGGGCTGAGCAACGTACAAACCGACGGCGCCTGGAAATCAGAGGGTGAAATCGCACCAATCGCCAACGACGCCGGCGTTTCCGCTGTGTCTGTTGACGGAACACTGACGCTCAACAGCAAGGGTGAAACAACGCTCACAACGATGTTTGTAAAGCAGCCTCTGCTCCCGAATCCTTTCGACGCAGAGCGGGCGGCGGAAGCGGAGGGTGAAGCTTCCGGAACTATGAGCGCCGGCGAAAAACTCATTTCCAAGAGCGACTGCCGCACCTGCCATAACCCGGAGGTACAGACGGTTGGTCCGGGTTACACGCAAATTGCTGAACGCTACAAAAATACCCCCGAAAATGTTGAAATGCTCGCCCAAAAGGTCATAAAGGGAGGTTCCGGTGTGTGGGGTCTTGCCGCGATGAGCGCTCACCCCGACCTGCAGCCCGACGACGCAAAATCCATTATCGCCTATGTGCTCTCTCTGGATGAAGGGGAAGATAATGGCGAAGGCGGCGGTCCGTCGAAACAACTGGCCGATATTCCCGACAACCAGTGGCTCAAATCCGACGCGGTTGTAAAAGATCAGGACCTCGCCCCGGGCCTGATGGTCAATCTGTGGGTGTCCGAAAAGCCCCTCAGTCGCCTGGCCGACATCAATTCGGCGGCACCCCCGGCCATGAACGCCGTGGCAGCCAAAGTAGAGGCCTCCGGACAGGATTTCGGTGATTTGAAGGACAACTTTGGCCTTCATGCGGATGGATATCTCTTCCTCGACAAGGACGACAATATTGTATTCCAGTTGTCGAGTGATGATGGCAGCAAGCTTTCCATTGACGGCCGGACGCTTATTGAGCATGATGGTCCGCATGGCATGGAGCCCCGGGAGGCCGAGGTCGCACTTCGCGCCGGCTATCACCCGATTCGTATCGAATACTTCCAGGGTGGCGGTGGTCGCGGCATTTCGCTGAAATGGATCCGCCACGGGGCTACCAGCTTCACCACCATCCCTGAAAACAACTTTTTCCACAAGAAAATGAGTGGAGAGGAGGGACTTGCCACCATGTCGGGAGCCTCCACGGCTATTCCGGGCGATGGCGCATCTCTGTCAGAGGTGCACCCGTCATTCGATCTGACCCAGGCGCGACCGGAGGAGTTTCTGCCCAAGGTGGCTGGTATGGATTTCCTGCCCGACGGCCGACTGGTCGTTTCTACCTGGGATGCCCTGGGAGCCGTTTATGTACTGAGCAATGTGAGCAGCGGAGACCCTAAAAAGATCAAGGTAAAAAGGATTGCCCAGGGACTTGCCGAGCCGCTCGGCCTGAAGGTGGTGGATGGAACCATTTACGTATTGCAGAAGCAGGAACTCACCAAACTGGTTGACACCAATAATGATGGAACCATTGACGAGTACCAGTGTTTTGCCAAGGGCTGGCTGGCCTCTGCCAATTTCCACGAGTTTGCTTTCGGCCTGGCCTACAAGGACGGATATTTCTATGCTGCACTGGCAACGGCAATCAATCCGGGCGGTGCCAGCACGCGGCCGCAGATTACCGACCGGGGCAAGGCCGTGAAAATCAGTGTGCAGGATGGCAGTGTGGAGTTCGTTGCGCGCGGTCTGCGCACGCCCGATGGCGTGGGTATTGGTCCCGACGGAGAAGTCTTTATTGCCGACAACCAGGGTGACTGGCTTCCGTCATCCAAAATCTTACACCTGAAGTCCGGGGCTTTTTACAATTCATACTCGGTTGACAGTGCTGCCGTGGCCCAGTTGCCCGTCACGCAGCCGGTAGTCTGGCTGCCGCAGGATGAAATAGGCAACTCGCCTACACAGCCAGCCGTCATGAACGATGGTCCCTACAAAAATCAGCTGATCCACGGTGACGTATGTTACGGCGGACTTCAGCGCGTGTTTACGGAGAAAGTAAACGGAGATTATCAGGGTTGCGTATTCCGCTTTACCCAGGGGCTGGAGGGCGGTACCCACCGTCTGGCCTGGGGACCCGACGGCGCCCTTTATATAGGTATGATTGGCAACCCCGGCAACTGGAGCCAGGCCAACAAACTCTGGTATGGACTGCAGCGCATGAAGTACAACGGACAGTCAACCTTTGAGATGCTGGCTATACGCGCCAAAACAAACGGTATGGAGATTGAGTTTACCGAGCCACTGCGCGAGGGCGACGGCTGGGATCCGGCGCAGTTTCAGGTAGAGCAGTGGTGGTACAAGCCTACGCCGCAGTACGGCGGTCCCAAGATGGACCTGACGCAGATGCCCGTGAAATCGGCTACCGTTTCATCTGACAGGATGAAAGTATTTCTGGAAGTACCGGGTCTGAAGCCGCAGTACGTGGTACATATACGCCTGAGAAATATTCCGCTCTCCGATCTGGGGCATGAAATCTGGACAACCGAGGGTTGGTACACTCTGAACAACATTCCGGCCGATAGTCCGGGTGTTGTGGGTGCAGCCCCCGCCCCTGTACAGCCTGTGCCCGACAATACGCTCACTGAAAAAGAGAAGCGCGACGGTTGGCAGCTTTTGTTCGATGGACAAACGCTGAATGGCTGGCACAAATACGGCAAGGAAACAATCGGCAAGGCCTGGGTAATCAAAGACAACGCCATTCACCTGGAGGCGTCACCGAACGCCGATGGCGGTGATATAGTCACGAACGAGGCCTTTGGTGATTATGAGCTGCAGCTGGACTGGAAAATAGGCGCCTGTGGCAACTCTGGTATCATTTACAATGTGGTGGAGGATCCGTCGAAATACGGGTATGTATGGATGACCGGTCCCGAAATGCAGGTGCTCGACAACTCCTGTCACCCCGACTCCAAATTCCCCAAACACCGGGCAGGCGACTTGTACGACATGATTGAGTGCAAATACCCGACTGTGAAGCCTGCGGGAGAGTGGAATCACGTTCTGCTGAGATTCAGGAACGGGAAAGTGGAACACTGGCTGAACAACCGGAAAGTGGTGGAACTGCAGATGTTCCGCAACGGAAAGCCCACCAAAGAGTGGCTTGATCTGATTGCGGGCAGCAAATTCCCCAAGATACCTGCCCCCGACTTCGGTATGTCGCAAAAAGGGAAAATAGCCCTGCAGGATCACGGAGATCCGGTATGGTACAAAAATATCAAAATCAGGAAATATTGACAAGCCCGGAGGCGCGGAGGTAATTAACCCCGCGCCTCCGCGTTTTTATGGTGAAAAAGGCGCACGATACCACTCGCCAGCAAATACTGGCCGGCCAGGTAGGTGGCCATAACCACGAATGGAGCGCCTTCAAAACTGTGGCCGAACAGGCGGGCAGCCAGCACACTGTCTGAAAGCACGAACAGCAGCGCTCCGCTCATCAGTGTGGAAAAAGCTCCTTCAGCTATATGCTTTCTCAGGTTTAGTACGCTCATGGCCATCGTGGTGATAACGAGTGCATAGACAGTCACGGGGATGGGCATATCTGCGGAGATACCCGGCCACAGCCACGAAAGGAGTGCGAGCGGATACAGCATGAGAACCGGAATCCATACAGGATTCTTCAGGAGAAACCCGCGGTGTTCGCGCAGGCCGGTGTTTACAGCTATAATATAGGATACATGCGCGAACAGGAAACTGGCCAGTCCGAGCAGGAAAAACAACTTCCCCTCAAACATCAGAAAAACATCGCCGGCGGTGGAGAGTGCCAGTCCGAGCAGCCATCCGTTGCGCAGGCGTGCGGGGATGCCCGCGCCCGAGGTGAACAACCAGATGGCCAGCAGCGGCATGAGCACCGGTTTTGTGCACCAGATCAGCATTTTTTGCTGAGTGAGAACGGCCAGCAGATTAGTTGCGGCAAAGATGAAAAATACGGAGAGCCACTTGTTTTTCATGATACAGGAGCTTTCAAAATGTGAGGAACGATAAGTCAGTTATTGCCGGATACAGACCGCACCCAGTTCCGGATCATGGTAAATCCCTGTTCCGTAAGAATGGATTCCGGATGATACTGAATACCCAGCAACGGCAAAGATGCATGTTCCAGCGCCATTATTTCATTAATATCTGTGCGAGCGATACATCGCAGGGGTGTATTTTCGAGCGTTTGCAGGAGGAGAGAATGGTATCTCATCGCCTGGAACGGACTGGGAATACCTTCAAACAGCCAGTGTTGCTCGTGATACACCGGGCTTGTTTTCCCGTGCATGGGTACACCGGCCTTGACGAGGGGAGCTCCGAAATATTCACCGACAGCCTGATGGCCGAGACATATTCCGAGGATGGGAACCGACTGATGGAACATATCAATCACCTCCATCATGCAACCGGCATCGGCCGGCCGTTTGGGTCCCGGCGACAGAACGATACCCTGAATATCCATCATTTTGAGGTCAGCCGGGCGAAACATGTCGTTCCGCATGACAGTGCATTTCACCCCCGTTTGCAGCAGGTAATCGTACAGGTTGAACGTAAAAGAGTCGTAATTGTCGAGCAGAAATACGTGCATCATACCCCGGTCAGGCGTCAATGCGGGCGTATTTGGCATTGGCTTCAATGAAAGCGCGGCGCGGAGGCACTTCATCGCCCATCAGCATGGCGAACATCCGGTCGGCTTCGGCGCCGTCATCAATGGTTGCTACCTTCAGAATCCGGTTTTTGGGATCCATGGTAGTTTCCCAGAGTTGTTCGGCATTCATTTCACCGAGACCCTTGTATCGCTGAACCTTGACCGAGTCATCGTCTTCGCGTCCGCCGGAGAAATCGAGCTGGGCTTCCTTTCGCTGCTTGTCGTTCCAGCAATAGCGCTGGTTTTTTCCTTTTTTGACGAGATAGAGCGGGGGTTGGGCGATATAGATATGGCCTTTTTCTATCAGTTCGCGCATATAGCGGAAGAAGAACGTCAGAATCAGCGTGGTGATGTGAGATCCGTCAATGTCGGCGTCGCACATGATAACAATCTTGTGGTAGCGCAATTTTTCGGTGTTGAGCACACGCTGGCCCTCATCATTTTCGTGAATACTCACGCCGAGCGCGGTGAACATATTCTTGATCTCTTCATTTTCGTAGATCTTGTGTTCAAGCGCTTTCTCTACGTTGAGAATTTTGCCTCGCAGTGGCAGAATGGCCTGTGTATGGCGATCGCGGCCCTGTTTGGCTGTTCCGCCGGCCGAGTCGCCCTCGACGAGGAATATTTCGCTTTCAGACGGATTTCGGCTGGCGCAGTCGGCTAGCTTGCCGGGCAGGCCGCTACCGGTGAGGGCGCCTTTGCGCTGCACCATTTCGCGGGCCTTTCTGGCTGCGTTGCGGGCGGTGGCTGCCAGCACTACCTTTTCGATGATTCGTTTGGACTGGTTAGGGTTTTCCTCGAGGAACTGCTTGAGGGCGTCGCCAACGCAGCGGGAGACAATACCGGTTACCTCCGAGTTGCCGAGCTCACCCTTGGTTTGCCCTTTGAACTGAGGTTCGGGCACCTTGACTGAAACAATGGCAGTGAGGCCCTCCATAAAATCTTCGCCGGAAATCGGGAAGTTGAGTTTTTTGAAGAAACCTCCATCTTCTCCGTATTTCTTGAATTCGCGGGTGAGCGCCCTGCGGAAGCCGCTCACGTGCGTACCGCCATCGCGGGTGCTGATATTATTGACGAAGGAGACCACGTTTTCGGAGTAGGAAGTGTTGTAGGTCATGGCTACCTCCACGTCAACACCTTCTTCGTTGGCAGTAATATAAATAGGTGTTTCTATGAGCCGCTGTTTGGCTTCGTCAATCCAGAGTACAAATTCGCGGAGACCGCCTTCAGAGAAAAAGTGTTCGGTCTTGAATCCGTTTTCGTCCTTTTCGCGTTCGTCGGTGAGCGTGAGGCGCAGTCCCTTGTTGAGGAAAGACAGTTCGCGGAGGCGGTGAGCCAGTACGTCGAACTTGTATTCGTCGGTTTCAAAGATTTCGGGATCAGGCAGGAAAGAGATGATGGTGCCACGGTAATCGGTGTCTCCGATGATACGCACATCGTACTGAGGTTTGCCCTGCTTGTATTCCTGCTCGAATATTTTCCCTTCGCGGTGCACCTCAGCGCGCACGTGGATAGAGAGCGCATTAACACAGGACACGCCTACACCGTGCAGTCCGCCTGATACCTTGTAAGTATTCTTGTCGAACTTGCCACCGGCGTGAAGTACAGTCATAACCACCTCGAGAGCCGACTTTTTCAGCTTCTCGTGCATACCGGTCGGGATGCCGCGTCCATTATCCTTTACAGTTATCGAGTTGTTCGGGTGAATAGTTACCCATATGTCGGAGCAGTGGCCGGCGAGGTGTTCGTCAATGGAGTTGTCCACTACCTCCCATACCAGGTGATGCAGACCTTTTGTGTCTGTACTGCCGATATACATACCCGGGCGTTTCCGCACAGCCTCAAGGCCTTCCAGGGCTGTGATACTGCTGGCGCCATAATCACTTGCGGGAGCGGTACTGTTTTTTTGTTCTTCGAGCGGGTTTTTATCTTCGTTCATAAGCTTCGGAGAACCCGGTTTGGGCCGGGTTGTCGGTTTATGTGATGTTTGAGAATAAAGGCAGGAAACCGGTGACCGGGTCAGGTTTCCTTTTTGGGGGAACAAAGATACCACTATTAAGGTAAACCAACGGGAAATGGTGCATTTTGATTGTCATTAATCATCGCAGGAGGCGACCGGAGTCACTGTTTCCCGGCATGTCGGCCTCTACATTTGTGCCAAACACATCTGACTATGAAAAAGCAAATTGGAATCTGGATTGACCTGCGTCATGCGTGGCTGATAGATGCATCTTCGGGGGTAGTAAACAAGTTGAAATCCGGTATTGAGGAAAGTGCTGCCACCGGCGGCTCCCGATCCGGGGTTGCTTACGGACCGCAGGGCGGGGATATGGCCCGTTCTGCACAGGAACGCCGCCATCATGAAGAGGATCGCTATTTTGAGGCTGTTATCGGAGCAATACCGTCAGACACCGACGAGCTCATTATTTTTGGTCCGTCGGAAGCGAAGTACGGTCTGCAAAATGCCACAGAGGGTATCAGACATTTTGGTCCCCGCCTGCTTGGCGTGGAGACTGCCGACAAGATGACCGAGCCCCAGATGGAAGCCTGGGTTCGTGAATACTTCAAGCGGTAAGCGGGAGCATCGGAATCAAATAAAAAAAATATTATTTGGCATGGCTGCGCCGTCGTCGTACAGGCTGACGGTAATTTTTGGACTGTACAGTCTAAAACAGGTATGGTATTGGCTGCCGGGCTATAAAGCCGACTGTTTCCCGACAGTGCCCTCAAATTTTTTTTAAAAAAGGTTTGGTTAATCGGATCTGCTGATATTACCTTTGCAGCCCCAAACGAACAAGAAGTGATTATTACAAAGTCCTTTTAGAAGGGCTTCTGAAATAAAGAGTTCATTGACATACTGGCAGAGAGAAAGAGAAGAGATGAAGAAGCAGATAGCGTAAAGGCTAAGAGAAAGGC
>CAIYFY010000070.1 GCA_903925535.1 uncultured Bacteroidota bacterium
ATACAAATAAAATATTCTTTTTGGCCATACAAATCGGTTGATGAGTTTGTTTGAAAGATAAATGAACCCAAAGTTAAAGGAAAAACAGTAAAAGAAAGAATTTAGTTAAGCATATAAATATTTTTCATCTTCATATGCCACCTTCCGCACATTTTCCATCACCCGTTTCATGTATAACTTCCAGAATCCGTGTGCGAACAGCCAGGCGAGCGGGTATAATACGGGTGCATTGGAATGAAGGGTATAGGTGTAATCCACCTGTACCCTGCCCGGTTCCAGCTCGGTAGTTTTCCATTCGCCTGTGAACTTGTAAAAGCCGAGCATCCACGATTGAAAGTCATCCACCTGAATCTTCCAGTATTTGTTTTCAATCCGCTCCAGGACGCTGTCGCGTGAAACGTAACCGCCACTTTGCGTGAGAGATTTCGCCGCGTACACCTTCTTTGTCGCTCCGGGTACTCCCCAGTGCTCGTCGCCGGTAGCGTGGGTAATTCGCGGCATTAGACCATAACCGGTATGTATTTTGGCGACATCGCAAAGCATGGGGGATTTGAAAGCCCGCTCCAGCGAGCAGTCAAAAACGGAAGAGATACTGATTCTGAATTGCATGAGAGATATTTTAGACTCAGGGGCCGGACAAAGGTCTGAAAGGGCATCATCATATTCTGCAATTTTTGGTTCAACTTTTTTACTTTTGCAGGGTTTCAGGTAATAACAGAGGCAACCTGGATATCCATTTCAGTAAAACGGACAATGATCAATCATACAGAGCTATTGCAATTGCTGGCCGATATGGAGTCAGATCGGGTGGAACGAACTGTTTCACTCAAGAATGTGGACAAGTTTTCCGAGGCCATTTGTGCGTTTTCAAATGATTTCCCCAATTACAAGCAACCCGGATATCTGATTATCGGTGCCCATGATAAAACCGGAGATATTGCCGGCATTTCAATTACCGATGAGCTACTGAAAGACCTCGCTTCCATCAGAAACAACGGTCAGATATTGCCACAACCAGCCCTGACGATTCAGAAGTTCAGTTTTCCGGAGGGAGACGTAGCCGTTGTAGAAGTGTTCCCAAGTCCTTTTCCTCCTGTCAGATTCAAAGGCCGCGTGTGGATCAGAAGCGGGCCCACCAAAGCTGTAGCCAATGAAGCTGAAGAGTTGCGACTGTCTGAAAAAAGAACATCCAATGCCAAAACCTTTGATGTCACACCCTGCCCGGGCAGTACTATAGCTGATCTGAATATGAACTTGTTCCTGAATACCTATCTTCCGGGAGCAATTGATCAGGAAACACTGGAAAAAAATCATCGGGATATCAAACAGCAACTTGCCTCACTGAGGCTTTACGATATCACTTTCGACTGCCCTACATACGCTGGAATTCTGTTACTTGGATCAGCTCCGAGATTTTATTTGCCCGGTGCCTATATACAGTACGTACGTTTTGCAGGAGTCAGTCTGGAAAGTCCTGTATTAAATCAAATGGAATTCTCGGGCGATATCAATCGCGGTATCGCAACAGCCAAAGCAGAACTGGTGGCCAACGGTAACCCCGAGCCCAGGTTTGAGTACTCCATGCCGTTACACTTTTC
>CAIYFY010000071.1 GCA_903925535.1 uncultured Bacteroidota bacterium
GAATGGCTCTACCGCTACCACCACGGCGGCGCTATTTTCGGACAAAGCATCAAACCAGTGCATTTCGGTATCGGAAGCGCTTCAATGATTGATGAAATACGCTTCACCTGGCTCACAGGCGTGACGGAAGCGATTTATAACGTGCCGGCTAACCAGATTTTATCCTACAGGGAGGGCTCCGGCGTCGTAGTGACAGAAGAAAATAACGGGAGTGGCGGCAGCTCCACATTTCCAGAAAAACATTACGCCCAGCCCAACCCGTTCGCCGGCGAGACAACCCTTCTGTTTCAATTAGCCAAAGCAGGAACCCTCGATCTTCGCATCTTTAATACGTTGGGAGAAGAAGTGTACCATAATTCAAAAACTCTGGACGATGCAGGCAGCTTGACGTTCGACTGGGACGGCGGAAGCCAAAACTCCGGCGTTTATGTGTACATGGCTAGCTTTGGAGACAAACAATATACCGGGAAGATAGTCATGGTGACTCAACCGTAAAATACTCATTTCAATCAATTTCAGGACAATGCGTCTCTTCCCGATTATAATATTGTTTTTTTTCGCTATATCATTGCATGGCCAACATTCCGTGGCACGCCAATGGAATGATAAGGTGTTGTTTGCAATCAGCAAAGATCTTGCGCGCCCCACCGTACATGCACGCAACTTGTTCCATACATCAGTGGCCATGTACGATGCATGGGCTGTGTACAGTGCAAATGCAGAAACTTATTTGCTTGGAAAAACGGCACATGGTTTCAATTGCCCTTACCATACTGTTCCGACACCCGCCAATGTGAAAGCGGCGCAGGAAGAAGCCATGAGTTTTGCGGTGTATCGCTTGATGCACAAGCGTTTCGCGCTATCTCCCGGCTGGCCGCTGATATTGGCTGAAATTGACAGTTTAATGATGTCGCTGGGCTACGATATCAATAATGAGTCAACAAACTACAAGCGGGGTCCAGCCGAAATGGGTAATTATATTGCCCGGCAGATCATTGCCTACGGCTTGCAGGATGGCTCCAATGAATCCGGAAAATATGTCAATCAGTATTACAATCCTGTTAACCCGCCGATGCAGATAGAGTTGCCGGGCGACGAGAACATCATTGACATCAATCGCTGGCAACCTTTACAATTTACAAAATTTATTGACCAGAGTGGAAACCAGTTCAATAACTTTATTTCGCCTTTTTTAAGTCCCGAATGGGGCAATGTAGCACCTTTTGCGCTGAAAGAGGAAGATGCAGAAATCAAACATCGAGCAGGGCAAGTGTATAAAGTATATCATGATCCCGGCCCGCCCGCTATCCTGGATTTGAATCAGGTTGGCGGCGTTTCGGAGGAATTCAAATGGAATTTCGCCATGGTTGCCATTTGGGGTTCCTTGCTTGATCCCGGGGACGGGGTTATGGTGGATATTTCACCTGCATCTGTCGGCAACAACAGCGTCTATCCGACCAATCTGGCTGGTTTACATGATTTTTACGATGAATTTGAAGGCGGTGACAGGAGTACCGGGCACCCGTTGAACCCACGAACCGGGCAAGCCTACACGCCACAAA
The DNA here is from genome assembly GCA_903925535.1 of uncultured Bacteroidota bacterium. Classification (GTDB taxonomy): domain Bacteria; phylum Bacteroidota; class Bacteroidia; order Chitinophagales; family Saprospiraceae; genus M3007. The sequence goes on from CAIYFY010000071.1 coordinate 1,563, forward strand.
TCGTACCGCGAGGCGATTACACGCGCGTACTGGCGGAATTTTGGGCAGATGGGCCGAGCTCCGTTACTCCGCCTGGTCACTGGTTTGACATACTGAATTATGTAAGCGATCAACCGGATTTGTTGAAAAAAATAAGGGGTACCGGACCTTTGTGCAGCGACCTCGAATGGGATGTCAAGGCCTATTTTACCCTCGGCGGTGCTATGCACGATGCAGCGATAACAGCCTGGGGCATCAAGGGGTGGTACGATAGTGCACGGCCCGTTTCCGCCATACGTGGAATGGCTGAATTGGGTCAAAGCAGCGACCCGAATTTGCCGCATTATCATCCCGGCGGCTTGCCATTGATTCCAGGTTTTATCGAAATTATTCAGGCAGGCGACCCACTCCAGGGTGTAACCAGTCAATACATCGGAGAGGTTAAACTAAAAACATGGAGAGGTCCAAATTATATTGGTGACCCCAAAACAACAGTCGCCGGAGTGGGATGGATCAGGGCGAAAAACTGGTGGCCTTATCAGCGGCCAACCTTCGTGACTCCTCCGTTTGCAGGCTACATTTCCGGGCACTCCACCTACAGCCGGGCAGCCGCTGAAGTACTGACAGCACTCACCGGCGACGAATATTTCCCGGGTGGTTTGGGTGAGTTCCAATGTAAAAAAAACGAATATCTCGTTTTTGAAGACGGTCCAAGTACAAATATCGTCTTGCAATGGGCTACCTACCGTGACGCTTCCGATCAGTGCAGTTTGTCGAGAATCTACGGCGGTATCCACCCTCCGATGGATGATATTCCCGGCCGCTTGATCGGTATCAAAATCGGGCAGCGTGCCGTTGACTTTGCCGAGCAGTATTTCATAAAAACCACACCTGATGTGCCAGTTTCCGCGTTTAATATTTTCCCGAACCCGACCAGTAGTGCAGTACAAATTGAAGTAGATTATGAAGGAAATATGTCTGTAAATGTATTTTATTTAGATGGCCGTTTGGCCATTTCTACCAACCTGATTTTGGTAGAGGGCCGCGCTGTACTGGATTTGTCGGACTTGAGGACGGGGATGTATGTAGTGGTGGGTCTGGATGAAGACGGACATCTGATTTTCAGGGAGAAGTTGGGACGGTTGTAAATTTTCCGTTATATAAATGGGACATGAGTAACGCGTTGACGGATTCATAAACATAATTCTATGACTACCCAACCCGAAGTTAAGAGATCAAAGCCAATTTGATGACGAAAATTTGTGCTAACAGCATTACCCCGACCAACACCACCTTGTTTTTCTGGCTCCTTTTCGGGGGTATTCCATGCTGAGCAGTACGTTTCTTAACCGCAGAGTTGCGCAGAGTAGCGCAGCGTTGCGCAGAGAAAAATTCTGCGGTTGAAATTGTATAACGTGCCGCACTTCTCTCCGTATGAAAACCTGTTCTCCCAATTGATTTTATGCCACAAACCAGCTCAAAAGGGCAGCCCTATTGGATGAATTTGATCAGAACAGCCTGGTCTCCGGTTACCCGGAAACGCTCGTCCATACGATAGCCCAGCACCCAGATA
>CAIYFY010000072.1 GCA_903925535.1 uncultured Bacteroidota bacterium
GTTGCTTCGATTCAGGATCGGGGTACCTATAACTATGTCTTCTCGGCCTGTAAGCGGTTGAGATAGGCGAACATACATGCAAGAATAAACTGGGCCGGAGTCACTCCTGTTGCCTGACAGCGGTTTACCATTGAGTTGTACACCTCGCGTTTTACCGATAGTGTATAACGTTCTGTATGATGGATGTCACCCTTCATCCTCGTTTTACGTGCTGTAAACGGAAGGGGTTCGGGCAATGTCTGAAACTTTTGGCGCCAGTAAACTTCATCCTTCGTGAACTGGTCTGAAGCTGCATAGGCGAGATCTTCAGCCACAAAGTCTGTGTATGCATATGACTGAAAATCGGGCAAGGTGTTCTTATTGAGCAATGTGTTATAGGCTTCTGCGACAGTATCAGTAACATTCGAAAGCCCAAAACCGTCATTAGCTATATGATGGAATTTTGTATACCAGATATGCAGATTATGGCTTAATCGGAAAAGTATGTCTGCATGGAGGGGGACTTCTGTGAGCTGCATGGGTCTGGAGAAATCTGCCAGAACCTTCTCTATAGTGGATTTTAGCGGATCGGGATTGCTGGAGATGTCGAATTCTTCAAAACCATAAGAAGTAGTGTCGGGTGGCAAGAATTCTTGCATGGCTCCTTCACGGTCCAAATGGAGCTTTGTCCTCTGGGCTTCGTGGACTCGAAAAGCGAATTGAATACTTTTCCTGAAAAGCGCAATATCAATCGGGCCGGGGATAATACAGACTGCGGCCATATTGAATTTTGTCGTCGCTCCATGTTTGAGCGCATCCAGAAATATTGACTGTTGGGGCAGTGATAGAGGGTATATTTTCATAAAACGGGTCTATTGGGAGTGGATAGACATTCTATAATTCGAGCCTCGGTTCGAGACCATGATATCAGGAAAAACAGTATAAGCAGGAGGTAAGGGATTGGACGTGAAGGCGAGTGGATTGTTATTGCTCATGCGGTTTGGCAGCAAAGCATAACTCGGGAGGAGCGATTCCGGCTGAAAAAGGCAGGAATCAAAATCCTTTTGTTCGGCCTGCCACAACAATACCATACTGTAACTGGTTGATCTCTTGCTTGAAAAAGGCCTTACTGGAAGCACATCTTAAATATATAAATAGTCCGAAATCATTGTGACGAAAATCATTGCTATTTTTTTACTGAATCAGTAAAAACAACAATTATGTCAAAACAATGCAGAATGACCTTATGTACTAGTTTCAGATGATTTACGGAGAAAAATATAACCGGTTGAAGCGATAATGACTGCTGCTACACACCAGATGTAAAAGGCAAATTTTGAGCCGCCTTCATACATGCTGACTATACCGAAGAGAAAAAATATAGTTGCCGCACCGATTTTTATGGCTTTTTCCGGCAGTTTTGCTCCGAGCATTTTACCTGCTATAATTGCCAAACCATCAGAAATAACCATACCGATGGTTGATCCGATCCAGACAGGGAGAAAAGGATGCGTTGAGGCAAGGGTAATGGTGGAAAGCATAGTTTTATCGCCGAGCTCAGCCATGAAGAAGGTTGAAAAGACAAGCCAGAAAGGATGGACAGTGGTTTTACAGCTTTTCTCGTCTTCATCAAGATGATCGCCCCGGAGTGTCCAGAAGCCGAATGCTATAAAGGCTATGCCGGCAACAAACTTTATCCATTCGGTTGGCAGTTTGTCGCCGATGAACCAGCCTATGCCGGCGGAAAATACATGTATAGCAAGGGTTGCCCAGAATATACCCCAAAGGACTACCCAGGAATTGTAACAGGTTGCAAGCGTCAGGGCAACAAGCTGAGTTTTATCGCCGAGCTCGGCAATAAAAATCATGACAAGCGAAAGCCAGAATGCATCCATAACGGTGGGTTTATCGGTTAAAGAAAAGTCTTACGTTGTGCGTTGGAAGGTACTTTACTGATGAATAACTATATTAGATACAATATGTCTCGAACACAAGCACTTCTCATGACATATTGAGAAAGTCGTCCGGAATATATAACCAAGACTTTCATGGAAAAAGAGCAGAATCACCAAAGTTATAGTATTCAAAGCCTTTTTGAGTTTTACCCCGCATCTGTATTCCTTATGGAACAGGATGGTAACATTCTTGATGCGAACGAGACTTTTGCGCTCCGTATGGGAAAGAACCTGCAAGAGTGCCTTGAAGCCAACGTTTACGATCTGCTTCCGGCTGATATTGCCGCTCTGCGGAGAGAGAAGGCTGAGGAGACTCTGCGCACAGGTACACCACTCTCTTTTGAAGATGAACGGAATGGAAGAGTTTTACGTCATACGATATATCCTTCGCGCTCACCGGAGGGAGAGATCAATCGACTTTTAATTGTTGCCGAGGATATTTCAGATTTCAGACGCACCGAGCTGGAGTTGCGTGAAAGTGAAAGGATGTTCCGTTCCATTACTGAACAAATTTCTGAGGTGGTTTTTGTGAACAACTCTATTGGAGAGGTAAGCTATGTTTCACCAATCGTTGAAAAAATTACCGGCTATAAGCCTGAAGAGTTAATAGGTCATGTTTTTTTTGAATA
>CAIYFY010000073.1 GCA_903925535.1 uncultured Bacteroidota bacterium
GCAGAAACGGATACGGTGCGATAGCTCAAGGTATTCATTCTTTCAATTTTAATTTTTCAAAAACATGAAGGAAAAAGCGCCCCCGCAGGCAGTTGTGAACGATGGCGAAGGTCGTTCCCCGGTCTCTTTTCCCGAATTGAGGCCGCAAAGGTATGTCTGCTGCAGCTACCAAACAAGAAATGGACAAAAAAAATACGTTAACGCAAACGCAAGTAATTGATAATGAGTGAATTTTTGGACAAAAAATTTTATTTGTCAACACCTGAAAAGACGCATAAAACTCACCGGACCACCCCCTGTGATGGTCTTTTTGGGAGCGAACATTCAATATCCTTTGCAGAATAGAAATAGCTGTTCTACTTTCGCGGCCGAAAGTCCTGCCACACAATGAAACAAGAAAGAATTCTGATTATCGGCGCCGGCGGCCAGATCGGCTCTGTTCTGACCGAAGCCCTGCGGGGTGTTTACGGGAATGACAATGTAATTGCCACTGATCTGCGCCCGTTACCGCCCCAAAATGGCCCAACCGACACGCTTGATGCGCTGAGCGCCCGCGCACTCGCGGGTGCTGTCAACAAATACAAGGCGACGCAAATCTATCACCTGGCGGCCATTCTCAGTGCTACCGGAGAACGCGACCCGCTGTGGGCCTGGGATATCAACATGCGGAGCCTTTTCAATGTACTCGAGGTGGCACGCAACAAAAAGCTGCACAAGGTCTATTTCCCTTCATCCATCGCTGTTTTCGGACTTGAGGCGCATCGCACCGATACACCACAGTTCGAAGTGCTTATACCTGAAACTGTATATGGCATCAGCAAGGTAGCCGGCGAAAACTGGGCTAATTATTACTGCAAGCGCTACGGACTGGATGTACGGTCTCTCAGGTATCCGGGCATTATAGGCTACCAGAGCCTGCCGGGCGGTGGTACAACCGACTACGCAGTGGATATCTACCACTATGCCATAAAAGGTGAACCATTTTCGTGTTTCCTGCGGGAGAATACTCCGTTGCCTATGCTATATATGGCAGATGCGATAAGGGCTACGCTGGAACTCATGGAGGCTCCTGCCGAAAAAATAAAGGTGCGCACCAGTTATAATTTGTCCGGAATGTCATTCACGCCGGGGGAGATAGCTGCCAGTATCAGGAAATACGTTCCGGACTTTCAAATCAGCTACAATCCGGATTTCAGACAGGCAATTGCCGATTCCTGGCCGGGCTCCATAGATGACTCTGCAGCCCGTTCAGACTGGGGATGGAAGCCGGAGTATGATCTGGACGGAATGACCAGAGATATGCTTTTTCATTTAAAGAACCGGGGGCAGTAACGATGATCAGGCATTCAGCCTGAAAACGTATCCTGCCCCCGGTCCAGGAATCAAAGGACCCTGGCAACGAGATCTGCAGCCTCCTGAAACTCAGTGGCACCCATCACCTCGAGCCCGGACTCTTCAATAATTGTCTTGGCTATGTCTGCATTGGTGCCCTGCAGGCGCACAATAACAGGTACGGGAATCTGTCCGATAGCCCGGTAAGCATCCACTACACCCTGAGCAACCCGGTCACAGCGGACAATACCGCCGAAAATATTGATCAGAATCGCCTTGACGTTCGGATCCTTGAGGATAAATCGCATGGCTTTTTCAACACGCTGGGCATCGGCGGTACCACCTACATCGAGGAAGTTGGCTGGCTCACCACCTGAAAGCTTGATCAGGTCCATGGTAGCCATGGCCAGACCCGCACCGTTCACCATACAGCCGACGTTTCCGTCGAGCTTGACGTAGTTGAGATCGTACTCCTGCGCTTCCACATCCGCCGGATCTTCTTCGTCTTTGTCGCGAAGAGCCAGCAGGTCGGCATGGCGATAAAGTGCGTTGTCGTCAAGCGTAACTTTGGAGTCCACCGCGATGATACGGTCGTCGGAAGTTTTCAGGCAGGGGTTGATCTCGAAAAGAGATGCATCCGAACCAACAAAGGCTGCATACAGCTTGATGACGAAATCCACCATTTCCTTGAAAGCCTGTCCGCTCAGTCCGAGGTTAAAGGCCACCTTCTGCGCCTGAAACGGGCGGATACCGAGCAGCGGATCAACTGTTTCAAAGAAAACGCGCTCCGGTGTCTCTTCAGCCACTTTTTCAATATCCATACCTCCATCAGGAGAGTACATGATTACATTGGCACCGCGGCCGCGGTCGGTCAGGATACTGATGTAAAATTCTTTGGTTTCGGTTGGTCCGGGATAGAATACATCCTGTGCAACAAGCACCTTGCGGACCAGCTTGCCCTCGGCAGAGGTCTGCGGCGTTACCAGACGCATTCCAATCATATTGCCGGCAATTTCCCCGGCCTGCTCCGGGTTCTTGGCGAGCTTCACGCCACCACCCTTTCCCCGTCCACCGGCGTGAACCTGGGCTTTAATCACGCAGAAATCGGAATTATACTGTTCTTTCAGCTTTTTAGCTGCCTCGACAGCTTCGGCGGCGTTGTAAACCACGATCCCTTCCTGGATCTTGACACCGTATGATTTGAGCAATTCCTTGCCCTGATATTCATGCAGGTTCATCTATTGTGTGTATTTGTGTTGAATGTAAAAGTGAACGCAAAAGTAAGATGGAATCCGGTGTAATGCAAGAAAAACAGCGCATCTGTACAACTTATTCATCAATCAGCCTCCCTTGCTGTACCCGGATGATGCGCGCGGGGAAATTTTGCAATATCCTGTAGTCGTGGGTGGCACACAAAACAGTCGTGTTGTGCTGTCTTGCCAGATTTCTGAGCAGAAGCAGTACGTCATCGGATGTTTCCGGGTCAAGGTTTCCCGTCGGCTCGTCAGCCAGTATCAGGGGAGGTTTATTCAGCAGTGCGCGGGCTATGACTACCCGCTGTTGCTCTCCGCCCGAAAGCTCATGCGGCATGGCGTTGATTTTGCCCGACAGTCCGACTTCCGACAGTACTTCCACCACCCTCTTTTTCATAGTCAGACTATCTTTCCACTCGGTCGCTCTCAGCACAAACATGAGGTTTTCTTCTACGCTCCGGTCCGACAACAGATTGAAATCCTGAAAAACAATACCCAGTTTGCGGCGCAAAAGATGAATATTCCTGCGGTTGACTGTCCGCAGATCATAGCCGGCTACCTCGCCAAACCCGCTCAACAGCGGCAAGGCGGCATAAATAGTCTTGAGCAAACTGGACTTTCCGCTGCCGGTTTTTCCAATCAGGTAGGTGAACTCTCCTTCCCCAAGCTCCAGTTTTATGTTGTGCAGCACCAATAGTCCGTTCGACTGCCGTATATCCGCATCAGAAAGTTTGACAATAATCGCCACAGTTACAATAAGTTGTCAGGGTACAAAATATTTTTGCCCTTCACGCGTTACTGAACGGTTACGGGCGTTTTCCGGTGGCGAAGGTA
>CAIYFY010000074.1 GCA_903925535.1 uncultured Bacteroidota bacterium
CCCCTCCCTTTTTTTTAGCTCACAGGAAAGCCGGAGTGGCAAGCCTCCTAACTACAGGGCGAGGCGAAACCCCAGGTTGCCGTCGCGGATCGAAGGCGCGCTGCTGCCGCGAAACGACACGCGGCAGCTCCGCGCGTCGTTGCTCCAGCTGCCGCCACGGTTCACCCGGTAAGAAGCCCCGGAAGAAGGCCCTTTCGGATTGGTCTGCGCCGTCGAGGAGTAAGTACCAAACCAATCCGCACACCACTCCCGCACATTCCCGCTCATGTCATACAGACCCAGCACATTGGGTGTGAATTGCTCCACCGGGGTAGTCTGCCCGCGATTAATTCCAACCAGCGAATATTCTTTTTTGTATGATTCACCAGCATCGAAATTCATTTCCGCGGGGTTTGCTGTATCCTTGCCATTCCCGAAGCGAACATCACGGCCTCCTTCACGCGCCGCGTACTCCCACTCGGCCTCCGTCGGCAGGCGGTATCCTCCGGTGCCCGGCCTGATATTCACCGTCCATTTCAGAGTGTCATATTTATTCTTGTTTGCAGGATCGGGTATCGTCTCGTCAATCACGTACGACGGCTGAAGTCCTTTTTTCTCGCTTAGCCAGTTGGCATACTTCACGGCATCATACCAGCTCACATTTATAACGGGCCGATCGGCCCGGCCCCAACCGGAATCCTGCGGCGGCTCCAGGCCGGTAGCCAGACAATACAGTCCGTACTGATGCCAGGTCACCGGAGTGGCGCCCATCCGGTAACTGTTTAGCGAAACCGTATGCACTGTTTCATCTTCATACTCTCCGTCACCCATCACGTCACCCATTTTAAATATGCCTCCCTCCACCGGTTTCATTTCGGGGAAATAACGCCGCTCGAGTCGCTGATAGTGGGCGACATCACAATATCGGAGCCATTTCAGGGGGGTTTGACTGGAGAAAGGGTGTAAAATAGTACCAGTTTCCCGCATCAGTTGTCCGTAAACTGATGCCATGTGAGTACCCTTTTCCTCTTTGCCAGCCTGCAAAAAAACAAATCCAAGCTCGAAGGCAACAGGAGCCAGTTTCTCGGGATGGATACCGAGCAATACACTTTGTTCCAGATCGGCCACGGCATCGTCAAACTTCAGCTCGGGCAGAGCAGCCCGTATCTGTCTGAGTAACAACTCGAGGTTATCCAGTTTAAGACCCTGATTTTCGGCCTTCGTGAGCGCATCGTACCGGCGGCGCACCACGGGAGCCAACACATCGTGTGAGAGACGCAGCGCCTTGTCGGTTTCAGTGATTTCCGAGAGCAGATTTACCCGCAACAGCGCCCGACGAACAGCCTCCCGGTCTGCAGGCAGCTCACTGACAGGCAGCGTACCGGCAGTCGGCTTGTCCAGCACAAATTCGCAGAGCGTTTCCAGCCATATTCTTTCATCGGGAGGCGGCACACCGTCTTCTGTATGCAGCCGCTGCAACTGGTAGTCGAGTAATTCCTCTTCTGCTGTATTTTCCTTTTTCAGTTTCTGATAATTTTCAATCGTCAGCTTAACTTTCGACCTGTTTTCCCTGCATCCCTCTTCATACAGTTTCAGGAGGCGGTTCTGCAGAACGGAAGTGGCACTCCCTGTTTCCGTTTGCAACAAGTCACGGGCTACGTAGTCGGCGAAACCCTCCTCCAGCTCCAGACTGAAAGCCTTGCGCAATCTCGAATCAAGCCAGACTCCCTCCACGGCCTCTCTCAGGGCCGATTGCGTCAGGGGCAGCAGGGGTATTTCCTCCGAATCAACCAACACCTGACTGAAGAGCTTTTTCAGCAGTTCGCGCATCTCCATCAGGTAATCACTCCTGAATCCCAGTACCACCGTTGATTGTTTTTCCTCCGCCAGCAATTTTACCAATGCTGAAACGAAGCGATCCTGCTCTCCCCGGACAGGATCGGTAAACAACTCTTCCGCCTGATCCAGTATATAAATAGCGGGCAGACTCCTGTTGCTCCTGTCTTGTTGCAGACTGGTCAGTTGACCGTCGAGTCCGGTCACCTTGTTGCGACGCGCATAAAACGGCTCAAACGCCATTCGCTCAAGTCTCGGGCGTACACCGGCTGCCAGAAAAGAGGACTTGCCCACACCGGTATTTCCGAACAGACAAATTATTCTTACCTGCGGGTTCTTCACCAGCCCGAAAAACTTCAGCAGCTCTTCTGACCGGCCAAAGAACAGGGCCGCGTCCTTGCGCCTGAAATAGCGCAGGCCCAGATAGGGCGTAGCCCTGACTGTCCCGCCCAAAACCTTGTCTTCCTCATCCGGAGACAACGGATTGATATCCGGCAACGGATAAGCATCAAGCGGATTAATCGGAGAGGCCATAGCTCCGGGTTCCTTTCTCTTTTTACCTGTCGGTTTTTCGATGACCGTTGCCAGTTTTTCAAAATCGGTATTAAACGTCTTCCATGCAACGGTTTCGGCCTGCCAAACAAGCCACTCCTGTAATTTGGGCCATTTTCTAAACGCTTCTTTCGACAGCATTTTGGCCCCGTCAACCAGTACCGGGATGATTGTCTTCTTCTTGTCAATGGCAGTTTCTATTTCTTTTCGCACCCAGTCATCCTCCAGATCAATACGCCTCTCCCCGTGTTCATTGCGAACATCCAGGTATTTATGCCCGATCAAAGTGATGACCACCGAACTTTCTTCCAGTGCCCGCTCCAGTTTTTCGGGCCACTTTTCGGCCTCAATACCCTCCTGATCGAGAAATACCTGAAGATCGCTGAATGTATTTTTTAAAAAGATTTCCAGCACCACGGCCATTGCCAGGGTGTCGTCGCGGCGGTAATTGATAAATACGTCGTATGGCATTAATTAAATCTATAGTGTGTGAAAACCAACATGCTGACACAAATGTAGCGAAAAACACGGCGTTTTATTATTTTCAGAATATTCAATGTTCAGCCCCCTAACCACTCCCCACAACACCCCCTTGTCCGTTTTTTACAAATTTTCATCGAATATTCCGGCATATCCGCTCCGAAGCCCCGTTACTTTGCTCCGCAAACAGCTGTTTCTCACCAAATTCAATTTAAAAAATGAAAAAATTACTCTTTTCCTCCGCGTTTCTCCTCGCAGCGCTCTTCGCACAGGCTCAAAACGCCGAGGAAATTGTCGCCAAACACCTGAAAGCTATTGGCGCCGATAACTGGTCCAAGGTGAATTCCCTGAAAATGGACGCAAAAATCACTTCCGACGCTATGGCAGGCATGTCTATCGCCATGAGCTCCACGATTGTGCGCGACAAGGCCGCACGTATGGAGGTATCTGTGATGGGTATGAACCAGGTCACCGCTATCAATGGCGATATGGGCTGGACAACCAACCCGTTCATGGGCCAGACCGATCCGCAACCGCTCACACCCGATCAGGTAGCTTCCATGAAGGATATGCTCGACATTGACGGCACACTGCCGGGCTACAAAGACAAGGGCTACACGCTCGAGTATGTAGGCAAAGAAGACGTGGACGGAACCGAAGCCTACAAAATCAAAATCGCAAAGGGCAAAAAGACGGAATACACGTTCATTGACCCGGAAACTTTCTACGAAATCAAACAGATTACGGTAGAAGAAGTGGACGGCCAAACAGTGGAATCGGCTTCCCTGTTCTCCAACCATACCAAAACGGATCTCGGATTTGTTTACCCCTACACCATGCAACA
>CAIYFY010000075.1 GCA_903925535.1 uncultured Bacteroidota bacterium
CAGCGTCGGGTAGGCAAACGTAAGGTGTCGCCAGCCGTCGTGAATCACCGAGTCCTTGTAAATAATATAAAATACAGGGAAAACAGCTGCAAAGAGCGCTGCAAATACCCAGAGGGGGTTGTAACGCTTCATCAGACGGGGCAGCAAGACAATACTGCCGGCAAAACCTGCCAGCGCAACCAGCGGAATGGTATTCAGCATCCATTTCAGCGGGTAATGCCAGGGTGTTTTGTCCGACATGATGTTCTCACCTTCATACAATACACGTATGTGCACCTCCAGATCAGCAAATTTGGACAGCGCGACAAATGGATTTTTCAGGGGCGCCTGCAATGCATAGGGCCAGAACAGCAACGCAAAAATATATCCGGCGGCGGCGACACCAACCGTGGTTACAGCGTATTTTTTCAACACTGCAGAGTTAGAAAACGCCCTGAAACCGCCGTTTTTCATCAAAAAATGAAGCCCTGCGAACATGGCAAAGATGGCAAAAGAAAGCAGACCGCCCGCCCGGATACCCAGTGCAATTCCCAGTCCAACCGCCAGACCGGCCAGGTTCCACCTGCCCGGAGACTCGATGCGATTCAGCACTGCTGCCATGTTATAAATAGCCATTATATAACCAGCGGCAAACGGGATATCTTTGGGGTTCATCAGCGAGTCGCCTACAAACCTGGGAGATATCAGCATCATCAGAAACGCGATTATGGCGGCTCTCCACCCGGCGATGAGTCCGGCGAAGAGACCGACACACAGCATGGCTACCCACCCCATAACTGCGCTCGACACATGGCGCACCTGGTGGTAGGCCAGCTCTTTGGAATCGAATCCGAGTGCCTTGTTGGCAAAACCCGTAACAATTTCAAAGAAACCTCCATAAAGGTGCATATTGCCGTCGGGTACATTCAGCGCAGTGGTATCGGAACCAAAAGAGGCGTAATAATTGACCAATTTCTGGGAGTAGTCTACCTGAAACTTGTCGTCGGCGTTGATACCTGATCCGAGTGAGAGACCGACAAGAACAAATAAAGCAAGCACAGCCAGTCCGGCAAAAATTTTCCGGAAAAGCGGATTTTGCTCCGGTTCAGGTCGCAGAAGCCAGTTTGCAGGAGCAGAAGCGTGATTCTCCTTGCGAGGAGCAGGGTTGTTTTTGGGAGCGGGTTTGCCGGATTTTGCCATTTTGAGCGACGATCATTAATTTGCGAGGGCGAAAGGTAAGCATATCGGCGTTACTTTGCCGAATAGTGCCACACCAAAACTGCGGCAAGCAATAATATCATTATAATTACTGCTATTACTGCCGGCTGAAGGAAGAGAATTCCCCGTCGTCGGGCCCGCCTCGACTTCTCGAGCCGCTGTTCAAGCTGCTTCCAGACCTTCTCTGAAGGGCGTTCGTGCAATCCGGGCTCATTTTCCCTGAAAAAATCAAACAAATCAGACATAGCCTCTGGTTTTCAGTATTTTACGGAGTTTTTCCTTTGCCAATACAAGCTGACTTTTGCTGGTATTGATACTGATACCCAGCAATTCAGCAATTTCATGATGCTTCAATCCCTCGAGTACATACAGATTGAATATGGTGCGATAACCGGGCGGGAGTTCATCCAGTATTTCCAGAATCTCCCGGGCAGATATTTCGGATTCGATACTGAAGGAGTCTGGGTGATCGTGAAATTCGACCTCATCACCCGGGAAATGAAGCGGTTGTCGCTTTCTGAGCAACATCAGGCTCTCATTGACCATAATGCGTCTGATCCATCCTTCAAAACTGCCAGTACCGCTGAAAAAATCAATTTGTGAAAAAACCTTGAAAAAGCCACTGACAAGAGCCTCTTCAGCATCTTCTCTCGACCACAGATAACGCCTGCAGACGCTGAACATCAGCGGCGAATACAGCTCGTATAATTTTCGCTGCGCCGTTCTGTCCTGCTTGCGGAGGCCATCCATGATTTCATCTGCAGACAAGATCG
>CAIYFY010000076.1 GCA_903925535.1 uncultured Bacteroidota bacterium
AGCAATCGGTTCAGGTTGCGTTTGGCGGTTTCGGTGGTGTTTTTTTGCAGAATCAGATCGGCTTTGCGCTGGTTGAGGTCAATACGCGCCTGCAGGGCGTCGGTTTGCGCGGCGAAACCCGCTGCGAGGCGCGCTTCGGCAATGCGAAGTCGCTCTTCGTTGAGGGAGATGACCTCCTGCAGGGCCTTTTCCTGCATTTTGCTTCTTGTGATATCGTAATAGGCTACCAGAACACTGGCGGCGGTGGCCTGAATACTGTTTTTCAGGTTCAGCTGACCGAGAGCATCAGTTTGTTCAAGGCGGTTTTTGGCGATGAACATACGACGGCCGTCGAAGATCGTCCAGGCGAGCTGAACCCCGGCATTGGCAGCGTTGAAGGGGGCTCCGGAGGATACAAACTCGTTTCCGTTGGCGAGTTTCTGCTGGAATGCGCTGAGTGTGAAATTTTCGTTCACCACCAGATTGACATTCGGGAGCATACCGGCATTGCCTTTTGTGTTGTTCAGATGCGCTATGTCTGCATCGCCTTGTGCAATCCGGATGTCGTAGTTGTTCTCAAGGGCAATCCGGACAGCCTCTTCCGGGGAGAGCAGGATGCCCTGAGCAGACAAATGTGCGGGGCAGGAGGCCAGCAGTATCAGCAGGAATGAAAGGAAAACAGTTTTCATCTCGCAAAAGTAACAACGGGATCGCAGAATACTGCTTCAAAAACGACAGGGATCGGATAAATGTCACCCACTGACAGAGCAAATACTGTATTTCTGAGCGCGCTGTTAGCTACCTTTGCGCCCTGAAAAGTAAAGCCTTAACCAATTATTCAAATTCATGGAATCACTCCTGAACAAATACAAGGAGAAAAAGCCCGAAATCGTGTTTGAATGGCACGATGAGGAGACCGGCGCCGAAGGCTGGATAGTCATTAACTCGCTGAGAAACGGAGCCGCCGGAGGGGGTACCCGCATGAGAAAGGGCCTCACCAGAGCAGAGGTGATTTCCCTGGCCAAGGTCATGGAGGTCAAATTCAGCGTCTGTGGTCCGCCGATTGGCGGCGCCAAAAGTGGCATCAACTTCGACCCGCACCACCCCGACAGGCATAAAGTTCTCGAAAAATGGTACAAAGCGGCCCTGCCCATCCTGAAACATTATTACGGCACGGGCGGCGATCTGAACGTGGATGAGATCAAGGACGTAGTGCCCATTACCGAAGATCTGGGTCTTTGGCATCCGCAGGAAGGGATTGTCCGGGGGCATCTGAAAGCTACCGAGGGCCAGCAGATCAACCTGTTGGGTCAGTTGCGTTACGGGTGTACCAAAATAGTGGAAGATGCGGACTATCTGCCCGGCAAAACGGAGGTTCGCTACGCCGTGGCCGACCTGATCACAGGCTATGGAGTGGCCGAATCTGTGAGGCATTACTACGATTTATACCATCAGTCAACCCCCGCCGGCAAAACAGCCATCATACAGGGATGGGGCAACGTGGCTTCGGCCGCAGCCTCCTACCTGGCCAAGATGGGTGTGAAAGTGGTGGGTATTATTGACCGCGACGGGGGCATAATAGCACCGGACGGACTTGCCGCAGAGGAGGTTGAAAACCTTTTTAACACTAAAAACGGCAACAAGCTGTCTGCACCCGGCATGATTCCGTTTGAAGAGGCCAATGCCCGGATCTGGAGCCTTGGAGCCGACATATTCATACCCGGAGCAGCGTCCAAGCTGGTCTCCCGGGAGCAGACCGACCAGTTGCTGGCCGGCGGCATTGAAGTGGTTGCCTGCGGAGCGAACGTCCCCTTTGTGGATGATGAAGTGTTCTTCGGGCCTACTGCCAGCTATGCCGACGGACAAACCGCCCTCATACCCGATTTCATTGCCAACTGCGGGATGGCGCGCGTATTTGCCTACCTGATGCAGCCTGATACGGCCATGACCGACAGGGCTATTTTCGGCGATACGTCGGCTACAATACGGCGTGCACTTGAGGAAGTGATAAAAATTAGTCCGGAACCCCGAAAAATATCATCATCCGCCTTACTTTTGGCGCTGAAAAAGCTCGGCATATAAATATTTATGCCGAATATTGCGCGATAATTCGGAAAATCAACCTTTCAACAACTGTCAAACGGTACACAATGCGCCCCCAGGCCCGTCCGTTTACAGATAAACATGATTACATTCATCAATTAAAGAATCAACCTTATGATGGTTCGCAACTTAACACTTGCATTACTGTTCACCTTCGCATACGTGGGTCTGCAGGCTCAGAGCGCTGCCGGTTACCGCTCCCTTTCTCCTGCTGCGGATCAGTGGGAACTGGGTGTTGACCTCGGCACGCCGACTATTTCCTCCGGCGAGATTGACGCCAATTTCCCTGGCATTGGTGCAGGCCTGCACGTACGCAAGGCACTCGGACATGCCTTCTCTTTCCGTGCAAGCGCACTCTACGCTTCCATGAAGAACGAAAATGAACGCCCCGATCTGCGCTCTTCCGAGAGCAGCTGGATTTCCGGAAGCGGTCAGGCTGTAGTTACGCTGAACAACCTGCTGTTCCGCAAGCCCAACAGCAAAATCGGCGTGAATGTGTACGCCGGTCTGGGTGTTACCAGATTCACAACTGACGCCAAGAGCGTTGTTTTTGCTACAGATCCTTCTACTGCAAAAGACGGTTCTGTTGAAGGTACCAATGCTTTCTTTGAAAGCGGTCTGGGTATCGCTTACCGCGTGAATCCAAAGTTCAACATCGGTCTGGAGTACTCCTTCATCAACACCCTGGGTGCTGATGCCGACCTGCTCGACGGCGATGAGGCTGTTACTGCTGCCGGTTCAAGCTACAACGGTCGCGACGTGGTTCGCTGGCCACACCTGTCGCTGAACTTCAACCTCGGCAAAGACAAATCCGAGCCGCTGTACTGGGTTAACCCGCTGGGTGCTACCGGTGAGGCTATCGCAGCACTGGAGGCTCGTCCGGTTTACGACCCGACTGACACCGACGGCGACGGCATCATTGATGCTATTGACAAAGAAACCAACAGCCCTGCAGGTGCTCGCGTAAACACCAACGGTGTTACACTCGACAGCGATGGCGACAAGGTTGCTGACTACAAAGACAAAGAGCCCTATTCTCCTCCGGGCTATGCAGTAAACGCTGACGGCGTTGCACAGGTTCCAAAGGCAATCACTGAAGCTGACGTTAACCGCATCGTTGACGCCAAGATCGCAGCTATCAAGATTCCCGAGCCAAAAACAGACTGGTTCCTGCCGAATGTAAGTTTCTCTGACAACAGCTACACTGTTCGCAGCAGCGAAACTGAAAAACTGCACTATGTTGCTACTGTACTGAAAAACAACCCGAATATCAAAGTAGTGGTGGTTGGTCACACAGATGCACGCGGTCCGGAAGGTTACAACAACGTACTGTCTTACAACCGCGCCAAGGCAGCGATTGAGGCACTGGTATCCCAGCATGGTGTAAGCCGCGATCGCCTGATTCTCAACTGGGCTGGTGAGGGTAACAAACTGGTTTCATCCAATGCTGCCAACAGCATGAACCGTCGCGCGGAGTTCCACGTGGCCAAGGGAGAAACTGAAATGGCTCGTCCGGAAGGCAAAGAGGCTGGAAAAGGCAGCTTCAAAGGCAACAAAGACGCAGGCTATTAATTCTGCTCTGATTTGAATATGTACGGGGGCCAGGCGATATTCGTCTGGCCCCCGTAACTTTTATAGCTTGTTCACAACTTTCTGTCGGTGGCAAAATGGAATCATCTCTTGCTATGTGAGAGATGCCGGGTGTGTTCCTATCCGTTTTTTCCGCGCTTTTTAGCCTCATTCCACAATACATCCATTTCGGCGAGTGTCATTTCGGCCAGCGGTCGCGGTGCGTTTTTTTCAATATACTCAAAGCGCGATTTGAATTTTCTATTCACCCGCTCGAGGGCTGTCTCCGGGTCAACGCCTATAAACCGGGCGTAATTGACCAGCGAGAAGAGGACATCGCCGAATTCCTCTTCAATATCTTCTTTGGGAGCATTACTGGCGATATTCTCCTTCAGTTCGCCTATTTCCTCTTCCACCTTTTCCCACACCTGCTCTGCGTTTTCCCACTCGAAGCCCACCTGTTTGGTTTTTTCCTGCATCCTGTAGGCTTTGACCATAGCGGGCAGACTGGCTGGAACCCCTTCCAGCAGCGATTTTTTCCCTTCCTTCAGTTTAAGCTGTTCCCAGTTTCGCTTCACCTCTTCCTCGCCGCTCACCTTTATATCACCGTAAATGTGGGGGTGCCGGGCAATCAGTTTGTCGCAGATACCGTTGAGTGCATCGGCGATGTCAAAGTCGCCGGTTTCGGAGCCGATTCTGGCGTAAAAAACCATGTGAAGAAGGATGTCACCGACCTCTTCTTTGATACCTTTCAGGTCATTTTCAAGCAACGCGTCGGCCAGTTCATACGTTTCTTCAATCGTCAGATTGCGCAAAGAGATGAAAGTCTGCTTTTTGTCCCAGGGGCACTGCTCCCTCAGTTCGTCCATTATTTTAAGCAACCTTCCGAAAGCTTCCAGTTTTTGTTCCAGCGTGTTCATCTGTCAGAATTTGTCCGGAGTGCGTTGTTGGCTGGAAAAAGCGCCGATTTTCAACTTTACACCCCAAGTGCGAGGAAAAATGTTAATTAAATCATATAACGAGGCGCAAAATAACATACTTTTGGCGCTTACATCATAAAAAGGGGTAACACTCCGTTTAACAACCAAACAGCATTTGCACTATTATGTTATCCAGCGCCCTTCTCAACGCATTTTACCTGCTGCAGGCTTCGGCAACAACGGCGGCCTCTGCATCAGAAAAGAAAGATGAGTCAATTCTTGACATCATCATGAACAGCTCTTTTTCCGGACAGGTTGTATTGATCATACTCCTGATTCTGTCTGTTGTGGCGGTCTATATTATTGTAGAACGCTACCTCACCATTTCCAGGGCTGGTCAGGTTGACCATAACTTCATGAACAGCATACGCATGAGCGTGGAAAGCGGCAACCTGCAGGCTGCCAAGGCGCTGTGCCAGAGTGTTGACGCGCCCATGGCCCGGATGGTAGAAAAAGGTCTCGACCGCATTGGAAAACCACTCGATGATATCAACAAGGCCATTGAAAACGTGGGTAATCTCGAACTGCTGAAGCTGGAGAAGAATCTCTCCACACTGGCGTCTATTTCGGGTATCGCACCTATGATTGGTCTGCTCGGAACGGTAATCGGTCTGATTGTTGCTTTCCAGGACATGACCACTGCCGAGGTGGTGAGCCCGAAAACACTTTCGAGCGGTATTTACCACGCGCTTACGGCTACAGCTTCGGGTCTGTTTGTTTCCATCATTGCCATGGCGGGATTCAACCTTCTCGTTACTACCCTCGACAAGGTGATTTTCAAGATGGAGAACACAGCCATGCAGTTCATGGATCTGCTGCAGGAGCCATCCCGCTAATTGCAACGAAGATTTATCGTTCATTCAAAAAAGCACTCATTCACCAATGGGACTCAAACGACGCCAGCGGGTTGAACCAGAGTTCAGCCTCGCCGCCATGATTGACGTGATCTTTCTGTTGCTCATGTTCTTCATGCTCACATCCAATTTTGTGACGCCCAACGCGCTCAACCTCCAGTTGCCATCCAGCTCATCCAAGTCAATGGCATCCTCCACGTTTTCTGTATCGGTGAAAGCTGATGGCACGTTTTATGTGGAGCGCGACCCGGTTGCCAGGGAAGCACTCGAAAATGCTATCAAGGCGATGATCAGGAAGAAGACAGTTGGAGATGATAAAAGTGTCACGCTGACAGTATCTGCCGACAAGTCTGCGGTAATAGATAATGTAGTATTCATTCTCGATATTGCCAATCGCCTGAAGGTTAAAACCATTCTGGCTACCAATCCGCCCGAAAAGGTGGATGCGCAGTAACCTTCCGGCGATCCCCTAAATTAATGAATATGGAATCTGCCAATCAATCGGAAAAAAGAACCCAGAGCATGCTGCTTAGCCTGCTCTTTCATGCTGCCCTGCTGATTCTGCTGTTTGTTTATCGTATTCCGAAAGCA
>CAIYFY010000077.1 GCA_903925535.1 uncultured Bacteroidota bacterium
ATTCCCCTGGACTGAATCCGGCGTCCCAGCTGAATAGTATCTGGTCAGTTGCCGGATTGGGTGTCGCTGTCAACCTGACGACCGGTTCCCCGGAATCCGAGGTTCCGGTCGTGCTGAGTTGATACATTGTCTTTACCGAGTCGGGGTGCATGGCCCCGTTGTATATTTTTACCTCATCCAGTGCCCCTTTGTAGTTGTAGGTTACTTCACCCGGCAACATCTGTCCCATCAGGAATGCAACGGATGTAGTTCTCATTTTGCCCGTAAGGGTTCTGAATGTCTGCAGGCGACCGTTTATATACATGGCCATCAGTTGGCCATCGTATGTGACTGCTACCTGGTATGCTGTGTCTTTCTCAATGAGCTGTTCAGAATCCAGATCGCCTATGGAATTAAGTGTATTCACCGTCCAGCGAAGGTGCCGGTCGGGTGTGACGGACAGTTTCCAGCGGTTCTGCCAGCTACCGTGCGACAGTATAAAGGTTTCCTTCGGGGGAATATCGGCGGGCCTGAACCAGCACGAAACGGTTATTCCATCCTGAAAATTAAGTACGGGCTGTACCGGAACGGTCACCCGGGCATTTACTCCGTTGAAGTAGGCTGCCCTGCCCGGATTGCCAAACTGGTCGGGAATGTAACTGATATTGAATGGCTGTCCGTTCAACTGATTCGCCGTCTGATCATTGCCGTTGCCGGAATATCTGTACCAGGCCACCAGATCGGGAGCGATGGTGGAAAACTCCTTGACAAGCAACATCAACACATACTGGTCGCTGAGCCCCTCCTCATCTGTAACCGTCACGGTGATTCCATATATCCCCGGTGTGAGGGGAGCAGTCCAGACGGCCGATCCGGCGTTCCAGTTCAGGGTGCCTCCGCCCGATTGCCAGCTCCAGGACAAATTATCATTGTTCGGATCTGTTGCCAGCGCCTCCAGTTCAACTGTTTCGCCGGGCGACAGGTAATCCGCATCGCGATCTATTTCGGTGATGACAGGTGCTTTGTTAATCTCCGGCACAACCCGTATACTGAAGGTGGCTGTGTCGCTCAGCTGGTTGCCATCGGTTACGATCAGTGTGATATCTGTAATTCCCGGAGTAACAGGTGCCGTCCATTGCCCGGACGCACCTGCCGGGGCCAGACTCCCGCCGGTTGCCGACCACTGGTACACCAGCGTGCTACTTTGTCCGGCCTGCACTTTTGAATATAACTGTGTGGTTTGTGACAGCTCAAGCGTATCGTTCAGGGCTGTCACCGACTGTATGCGAGGTCCCCGGATCCAGGCCTGCTGGCTCTGCTGATAGTCCACGACGACGCCATCCACCAACATGCGGTTCTTGTCGTATGTGACGGCGCCGCCTGCAGGACAAACTGTAACCAGCAGTGCCTGATTGGCGGGGATAGTCAGATTGATTATTCCACTGGCATCTTCGGCGATGAACGTCTCGGAGAGCGCATCATAAATGTCTGATCCCGATCCTGCATCGAAACTGATGGTTCTCGCATTGGGATACGGATTATAGAAAAGCCACGAAGGATAGGCCGCATCGCGGAAAAAATCCGTCTTCAGCAAATCTATTTTCAGAATCTTGTCAACAGAGGTTTTTTCTATCATGGCGCCCAGATACCCGATAGAACCACAACTGTAGAGCGACAGGTTGGTGGCCGCCCACCCGCCGTTGAGCGCGTCACCGGTTGAATACGGAGATATGCCCTGCCATACCTGCCGCAGTGCTTCATATCCGACAACGCGATCCGGGTCATTGGCGTTTGACCAGGCGGTGGCATCCTGATAACTTCCGGGAAGAAATCCCGGATAGAAAAGTCGGGTGGCATTGGCAAGGTTCAGCACCCATTTGCCCATCGCGCGCGCGAAACGCTTGTCGTACCGCACCATGGGAATCAGCGCAGCGGCCTGCTGTACTCCGTTCAGCTGGAAGGCATAATCGTTTCCGTTATCGCGGGCCTCTCCCACCACGCCGGATACGTCGAAGCCGCCCCAGGTGCCTACAATCGTACCCCAATCGCGTAGTGGACCCTTGTTGAACGACCAGTTCACAAATTTTTCTATATTGTATTGTGTACCTGTTTCGGCATTCATACGTGCCGCAGCGAGGGTGCCATAGGGCAGTTGCAGCTCGTAGGATGGATTGACAGTCCATTCATTCAGAAACTCCAGCGACCACTCAGCCGCTTTCAGGTATTTTTCATCCCCGGTTTTCTTCCACGCGTTGTACAAAATCCAGGCATATGCCCCGGCGGCCTCTGGTTCGTGCACCCCGTTCGGGTTGGGAAGCATCGTGGCGAAATTGAAGGCGCGGTAGTCGAAGTTGCCCTTGCTCCAGGGGGTTTCACTGCCACCAAGTGCCACCACAGAAGCATAAAAACGGTCAGCCACCGTCCTGAACTGCCGGTCGGCCTCACTGCCCGGTACCGGCGGATACAAATCGCACAGCTGATAAAAATATACATTTGGCATCACATCGTACCACCAGTCGGATCCGGTTCCCCCACCCTTGTTGTTGGTGTACATGTTCAGTCCGTTAGCCCTGTTGTAAAAATCACGGCTCATTTCGATCCAGTTACGGCCGAACTGACTTGTTTTGTCAATACCGCACAAAGAAGCACCCACCAGCGATGGAAGTACGTTGATAGCCTCATTACCGTTCGGCGAATTGGTGCCTACATAAGTATGCAGACCGAAAGCGGGATACTGCGGATAATTAAGTCCGGAAGCCTGAATATTTACCAGCGGAAGAAACTGTCCGCTGCGCTGAACGTCATACACAAAACTGTCGTACTGCAGTGCCACCCGCTTCCAGTCGCGCACGTTGAACGGCGCAGGTTGCGAAGGCATGAGTTCAACCCTCGGAATGGCAACCTGTCCACTCTGAGCTGATATCGTGAAAACCGACATCAGGAATAATATTCCGGTTATTGAGAAGATTCTGTGCACTGGTTCTGTAAAATTGTTCGTTGAGTTCAGCAAATTTCAATTTCCGCCGGGCAGATAAATGATACTTTTATGCGAATTTATGATACTTTCCTGCGGTCAATAGCCGGAGTTCTGTACCAGATTCGGGTTCAGGTCAATTTCCGTTTGCGGAATCGGAAATACCTCGTGTTTTCCAGCCTGAAATTCGGGTATGACAGTGCCCGCAATTCCCCAGCGCACCAGGTCAAAATACCGGTGACACTCGAAACCGAGTTCGTACTGTCGCTCTTTTCTGATAGCCTCAATGAGTTCCTGCTTGTCTGACGTGACTACCGGAGGAAGGGCGGTGGCCGGACTGGTGGCCTGTGCCCGGGCGCGGGCGCGCACGAGCTCGAGCGGTACCCTGGCCTCCTCTACCCTGCCCAGTTCTGCCAGTGCCTCGGCTTCCCAGAGCAGTACTTCGGCGTACCTTATCGCAGTGTAGTTGATATCGCCGTCGGCTTTTTGGGTGACCTCCGTATTGGCCTGCAGGTATTTTTTCACACCCAGCTTGGTGGAAGAGAACGAGTTTTTATACACTACCCCGAAATACTGGTCGTTATTTTTTGCGATGGTGAATCCGCGGCGCGGATCGAGCGGGTCGAAGGCGTCAAAGTATGCCTGTGTCACTTCTGCGAAGCCGTATCCGTCGGTGACTTTCTTGGAGGCCCACCACTGGTTGAGCGAGTTGCCCACGCCCGATTCAAGGTTGGTATGTTGTATTTCCCACACCGATTCCTGGTTATTTTGTGTATTTTCCCGGAAGTTGTCCAGGTAATCAGGCATCAGACCATAAATACCGGGTGATTTGACCTTTTCAATCCAGGAGAGTGCTTCCTGCCAGTTTTTCTCGTACAGACTGGTCTTTGCAGCCAGCGCAAAGGCGGCGCCCCTTGCAGCTCTGCCGGTATTGGCCAGTGTGTGCTGGACCGGAAGAAGGCCGGATGCCGTCTGACAATCGGCAATAATCTGACGGCGTATTTCCGACACGGGTGTTTTGGCAATCTTTAGTTCGTCCGGTGGAGTCACCTTTGTGTAAAGCGGAACGTCGCCGAACACCTGTGTGAGAAGGAAGTAGTAATAAGCGCGCAGGAAGTAAGCCTCACCCAGCACGCGGTTTTTGAGTTCAGCATCCATCCCGATATCAGGGACACGTTCCAGTACCACGTTGCATTGTGCAATCCCTTTGTAATTGAGTGCCCAGAAGTCAGTGAGTTCCTGTGTACGGGGTGTCCAGGTGAAAAAATCCAGTTCCGTCAGGCCGGGACGGGAGCCATCTCCGCCCACAATGGCTTCGTCGGAGGCAATCACGCCAAATCCCCAGTAAAAGTTGTTATTGGTGACACTGAAGGTGAGCGATTCATATGCCGCGTTCACTGCCTGAACGGCATCATCGGCCGTCTGGAAATAGGAACCCGAGTCGAGGATACCCAGTGGTTGTTTGTTGAGTATATCGGTGCAGGAGGCAAACAGTGAAACGGCAAAAGCGAGTGCTGTAATCTTTTTCATATCCATGACTTGTTTCGGGGGTTAAAACTGCATTTGAATTCCGAAGATGACTGTTCTGGGGGCCGGCACGGTTCCCCAGTCAATTCCAACTGCCAGATCTGACGAGAGCCCGAGTCCGCGCGTATCATTGGTATTGGCCTGAATTTCCGGATCGAGGCCGGGATAGCGGGTGAAAGTGAGCAGGTTCTGTCCCGTCACATAAGCGCGCAGCGATCCTACAGCTTCGGAAGGTATCAGGTGTTTGAAGTCGTAGCCCAGCGTCACGTTGCGCACGCGCAGGTAGGAGCCGTCGTACAGCCAGCGGGTGGATGCCCTGCGGTTGCCATTGCGGTCGTCCACACTCACCTTGGGGAAGGTAGTACTCGGGTTTTCGGGCGTCCAGCGGTTCAGGATATCCCGGTATGAGTTGAACCCGCGCAATTGGGTTTCGTAGGCGAAGTTGCCGTACAGGAAATACAGATCATTGCCCTGTACGCCCTGTGCCAGCAGGGAGAAGTCGAAGTGTTTCCACGACATGCCTGCGTTCAGGCCAAAGATGAAGTCAGGGAACGGATTGCCCACATGGGTTCTGTCCTTGTCGTCAATGAGATCATCGCCGTTCAGGTCGGCAAATTTCACGTCGCCCGGGCGGGTGAAGTTGGACTGAAAAGCGTGTGCTTCAATTTCTTCCTGGGTCTGGAAGATCCCTTCCATTTTCCAGAGATAAAAAGAGCCAACCGGCTGACCGGGTTCGGTTCTGGTGAGTGCGCCGTCGGACAGACCGAATCCGCCGAGGATAGGTTCACCATCGGCGATGGAGAGTACTTTGTTCTGTACACCGCTGATATTGCCACCGAGACTCCACTGGAACGCTTTTCCGCTGTTTTTATAAATGGCACTGAGTTCCCAGCCTTTGTTTTCCACCCGGGCGGCATTCACGAACGGCGGGTTCTGGTCGCCACCCGATTGCGGCACAGGCACACGCACCAGAATATCATCACTGAGTTTGGTGAAGTAGTCGGCAATGACAGTCAGCCGGTCGTTCCAGAAACTCATATCGGCGCCAAAGTTGGTCTGCGTGGTTGTTTCCCAGCGAATATTGGCATTTCCGCCCTCTACCAGTTGAGAGCCAGTGGCTATCTGTCCGTTAAAGGAATACACCTTGTTGCCAACAGAAATCAGCGAACTGTACGGGTAATTCCCGATTTCCTGATTACCCAGCACACCCCATGAAGCCCGCAGTTTCAGTCCGGAGACGAACCCGACATTTTTGAAGAAGGGTTCATTGGATATATTCCAGGCGCCGGAGACCGACGGGAACCAGCCCCAGCGATTATTTAGCCCGAACCGGGAGGATCCGTCGCGGCGGATAGTTGCATTGAGTACATATCTGTTTCCATAAGACAGGCCGGCCTGGCCGAAGTACGACAGCAGGGCCCACTCCGTGACGATACCGCTGGCGCCGATATTATTGATTTCCTCGGTAATGGAATTGTCAATATACCGGAAGAGCGGGTCCGTTCTTCTGAAATTATTGACTGATGCGCCCAGGTAGTTGGTATTGTTCTGAATGGCCTCCATACCTGCCAGACCGGAAATTCGCCACTCGCCGATTGTTTGTCCGTAATCCAGTGTATTCTGCCACACCAGATTCCGGTTGAAAACCCGGCCTTCAGCCAGCGAAGTGGGTGCATAAATTGCCTGTGACAGCCTTTCCTTGAATCTTTTTTCATTTTCGAAGGTAAAATCGCCCCCGAGGGAGGTGCGCGCGTGAATCCTGTCTTTCCACAGATTGATTTGCGCATAAATATTCCCGAAAATGCGGCTTCGCTGAATGGTCCAGTCGGTAGCATCAATAAAAGCCAGCGGATTGGCGTTACCATCGCCAAACAGAGTTGGATCGCCGAGCAGGGAGGATACGTTATAGTACGACCCGTCGCGCTGGTAAATCGGGAAAAGAGGCGCAGCGATGAGCGTATATCGGATACCGCTCAACTCGTTGCCGGGGCCATATCCGTCGCCGGAGGAGTTAATCACCTTCCGGTCGGTGAATGCGAACGAAATATTGTTGCCCACTTTCAGCCAGCCGTTGCCCGCCTCGCCGTTGAAACGAATGCCGTACTTTTTGAAACCCTGTCCGCGAAACACTCCTTGCTGATCGAGGTATTCACCCTGGATGTAATAGGAGTTATTGGCGCCACCGCCACTGGCAGACAATGCATAGCGCTGCATGGGAGCCTTGTTAAATACCAGATCGAGCCAGTTGTTGTCGGGCAGCGTGTCGAGTATGGACAAATCATACGTCTGCAGCTGATTGGGCAGCGGTCGCAGCGTATTGGCATTCGTGATCGCCTCGTTCCTGATTTCCAGATATTCGCGGGAGTTGAGCAGTTCCGGAAGCCGGTAAGCTTCCGACATGCCTGCATAAGTATCGAAATTGAAGCGGGGTTTGCCACTTTTACCTTTTTTAGTGGTAATGACCACCACCCCGTTGGCCGCACGGGCACCGTAAATAGCCGCAGCGGCGCCGTCCTTCAGCACCTCAATACGCTCGATATCGTTGGTACTGAACGTGTTGATATTGCCGGTGGTCGGCACCCCGTCAATAATAAACAGCGGGTTATTGTTGTTAAGTGTTCCTACACCGCGGATACGAACAGCGATATCATCGCCCGGCGCGCCTGTTGTTTGCGTAATCTGTACACCGGCCGCTTGTCCCTGAAGCGCCTGATCTACACCCATCACCACCAGTTTCTCAATGTCTTCAGACTTGACCGAGGCGATGGCGGCTGCCACGTCCGATTTGTATTCGCGTTTGTATCCGGTTACAATAAATTCATCAAGCACACCGGAAGACGAGCGAAGCAAAACCTCCAGCGTCGTTTGTCCGGAGAGCTGAATCTCCTGCGATTCGTAGCCGGTGTAAGAAAACGAGAGCGTGGCATTGCCCGCAGATTCCAACCTGAATTTACCTTCGAAATCGGTAACAGCCCCGCCTGTACCTCCCTTCTCCCGGATACTGACGCCAATCAGCGGTGAATTGTCGTCTGCACTCCTTACCACCCCGGAAATACTCGTTTTCTGTGCGAAAACAGCAAAATTTACAGACAGAAAAACTGCAAATAATACCACCAGTCTGGCAGTGTTCCCAATTTTATTCGCGTTGAAAAACAAATTCATAATTTTTTCCCTGATTGCGATGAACAGATTGCCGGTTAACGATGTTGCAAAAGTGGTACCCGTCGGCACCATTAACTGATACTTTGCTGCAATAATCTGATACTTTTTTGTAACTTTGTGGGATGCAAGTCTATCGTGAAATAACGCCGCTCAAAGAGCACGATCTGTTTGTGGTACTTGACTCTGTCAGCAACGGGTTCGACTACCCCATTCACAACCACCCGGAGTACGAGCTGAACCTCGTGGCGGGCATCAGTGGTACGCGCATTGTAGGTGACTCCACCGAGCGGTACAACGAATTTGACATGGTGTTACTGGGCCCTTATCTGTATCACAAGTGGGATGCTGATGCAGCGCTACTGACTGGCGGACAGCCTTACAGGGTGGTCACCATACAGTTCGGCATGGATTTGTTCAACGCGCATCTGATGCAGAAAGAGCGGTTTTACAAGGTCAGGAAGTTGCTGACAGACTCGGTGAGGGGTATCAAATTCTCGCACAAAACCATCGGGGAGGCCATACCCGTGTTGCTGAGTCTGACGCAGGACAAGGGCTTTGCGAACGTGATCGAGTTTTTCACGTTGCTGGATATGCTGTCAAAAGCGGAGGAGCGTTCGTTTCTGGCCAGCGAAGGATTTACTCCGCAGGCTGTCAGGACAGACAATCACCGGATGCAGACTGCGTACGCTTACATTCTGAAAAATTTTGCCAATCCGAATATCAAGATCGGCGATCTGGCCAATCTGGTGAACATGAGCGAATCGGCTTTCAGTCACTTTTTTCAGAAAAATACAAACAAGAGTTTTACGCAATTCCTGATAGACGTGCGTATAGGGCACGCCTGTAAAATGTTGCTCGACGGTGACAAGACGATCAACCAGATTTGTTTCAGTTCGGGATTCAACAACCTGGCCAATTTCAACAGACTGTTCAGGAAATACCGGAATTCCACCCCCCTGGAGTACCGGCGAAAGTACCAGCTGAATACCGAATTTAACTGGTCGAAGCAAACAACACCCTGGCAGTTTCTGCCCTCAGGCAGTGGGGGCCACGACAAACTGGCGCCGGAGGCTTATGCCACGCGACTGGTGCATATCTAGAGTGCGTCCAGTTCCGCTTTTACTGATTTTTTGAGGCCTTTCACCACCAAATCATAGCTCTGATCTATCAGCTGGCGAAGCAAGGTCTGCTCGAGGTTACCCTCGAAATCCACCGTATTCCAGTGAGATTTGTTCATATGCCAGCCGGGGATAATTTCTTCGTATTGCTCCCTGAGTTCGAGGGCATAATCGGGGTCACATTTCAGGTTGACCGTGAAGCGCTCGCTGTCGAGGCCGGTCAGGGCGAACATCTTACCCATGACCTTCATCACGAGGGTGACCTCGTCGAACGGAAATTCCTCCGTCACGCCTTTTTTACATAGGCAATATTCGCGGAATTGTTCGATATCCATGATTCAGAATAGTCCGTGCAGTTCGGCCTGTACCATCTCGAGTACCTTTCCGGAGTGCTCCTTGTTATTGAAAAAATCGAGGTTGTCCACGTTAATTACAAGCAACTTCCCTTCCCTGTACCCGCTGATCCAGTTTTCGTAGCGGTCATTGAGGCGCTTCAGATAGTCAATACTGATGCTTCCCTCATAGTCGCGGCCACGCGTCTGAATATGCTCAACCAGCGTCGGAATACTTGCCTTGAGGTAAATCAGAAGGTCGGGTGCGCGCACCTGAGAAACGATAGATTGGAACAGGGTTAGATAATTTTCAAAGTCGCGTCGCTCCATCAGGCCCATATCAGCCAGGTTGGGGGCAAAAATGAAGGCATCTTCGTATATGGTTCTGTCCTGAATAACCGTTTTGTTCCCGTTCAGAATCTGCAGGACCTGCTGGTAACGGCTCGACAGGAAGAACACCTGAAGATTAAACGACCAGCGCTTCATATCCATGTAAAAATCGGACAGATAGGGGTTGTTTTCCGTGTTTTCATAGTGGACTTCCCACCCGAAATGGCGGCCCAGCATTTCAGTGAGGGTTGTTTTGCCCGCACCGATATTACCGGCGACAGCTACGTGTTTGATAATCCCTTTTTCGGTTGGAAATCCGGCGTTCATATTCAGCTATGCTCTTTGTTTTAACTTTGAGGGAGCGAAGGTAGTATTTCAATTGGCGTTCTGACCGAAAAAAGAACGATAATTACCAACATCCTGCAGAAAAGCGTTTATGAATGAAGGGCAACCGGAACGGTTTCTCCCCTGAGGTGATATTCTGCGGGCACTCCGGCGCGCACCTCGGCACCAAGCGCATCAATCAGATCGCGCTTCAGAAAGTTTCTGTGAATGGCCAGACTCACCTCGCGCACAGGCGCGGGAGCGAGAAAAGGAAAGATACGCTGCTTCTGCTCTTCAGTCAGAATTTCAGCTGCCAGAGCGGGCAAAATCGTGACGCCATTCCCGGAAGCCACCAGTCGTACCAGGGTTTCCAGGCTACCTGTTTCATAACTCAGCCGGCTCACCCAGCGATGCCTCAGTTCGCACAGGTTCATGATCTGTGATCTTAAACAATGGCCCTCTTCCAGCAGCAGCAGTTCGCGGGGATCAATATCTTCAGGCAACAGATAGGCTTTGTCGAAACCGTGTGAGGAATATACCAGAAGTGGCTCATAGAACAGGGCTGTCTCCCGGATTGACTGATCATTCAGGGGGCCAACCAGGATACCGACATCCAGGTCATTGTTTTTCAGGTCGCGGACGACCTGATCGGTGATACGCTCTGAAATGGAGAGCCTTACTTCAGGATACTTTTCCAGAAAATTGTTCACGAAACGCGGAATCAGGTAGGGTGCCAGTGTGGGTATGACACCAACGCGCAGTTCGCCGGTCAGGTTCTGCTTCTGTTGTCTCAGCAAGTCTTTCATGATATGCACCTCCTGCAGGATTACCCGTGCCTGTTCGATGACTATTTCACCGGCAGGCGTAGGTACCACCGGCTGCCTGCTCCTGTCGAACACCTTGATACCAAGCTCATCCTCCAGTTTCTGTATCATCATGCTGAGCGTCGGCTGCGTCACAAAGCACGCAGCTGCAGCTTTACCGAAATGCCGGTGCTGCTCAACTGCGATGATATACTCCATTTGTTGCAGATTCATAAACAAAATCTATTTGTTCATAAAAAATATCATTTTGATTGATAGGCAAAGGTAGCATACTTTTGCACTAACAAAAACCTCTGGACAATTCAATTGCATTTACTTAAATGCGTAGTCGTCTGGACCTTGAAGCAAGACATTTCAGTAAATAGGCTTTTCCACCAGGGGGCATCGTCGTACGGATGATGCCCTCTTTCTTTTTACTATCCGGTTTGAGTCAGGAAAAATGCCTTTTCCGAGAGCACCACTTCCGCGGTCAGTGCGATTCTGAATTGTTCCACAGCGGCCCGGTCAGACAAATTGAGACCGACCAGTTTTTCCATATATCTTACAATATTCAGATAATTGGTGCGGTGATAGCCTATCACCCGCTTTCTTCTGATGTAATTTCGCATGGCATCCAGTGCCGAGGTAAGTGCATCAAATTCGTCGAGTTCATAGTATGTTTTTATCAACAAGGTTTTAGCCGACAGATTGAGCAAAATATCTCTGTAGTTGGCGTGCTGGAGCAATTCCAGCACATATCCGTAGTTCTGACAGGCGTACTCCAGTCGGGCAAGATTGAAACTGAAGAGGCTTTCGCGGTATTTTTTTTCCAGCCTGTTGCGGTATTCCTGAATAAAAAAACGCACCCATTCCAGTTCGCCGGCCTGCAGTCCGGCCGCAGCAATATTGTAATAGGCGAAACGACTGAGAACTCCATTGTCAAAGATAAATCCCTTCTCGAGTCCGGACTTGTACAATTCGAGCGCTTCACGGTTGTATTTTTCATGGCCCTCATTAATGCGGCGGACGCAAAAATTGAGTGCCATAACATTCAATGCATGCAGTTCATCTTCAGCAAAACAGTCGGTATATGCCAGCAGTTGTTGTTTAAAATCGGAAAAGGCTGACTCGTCGCCCGGCCGTGTAAGCATTACATAACACAATCGGTATGTTTCAATGGCAGGTATCCTGCGAAACTCCTCTTTTTCAGCCAGCGTCATGACCCAGACCAGATCCTGGTCAGAATCGCCCGACTGATACACCTTGCTGTGTGAAACGAGCAGACAGGCCAGACGAAGCTTGCGCGACAAAAATGCTATATCAGCCCGTGCAGACAGGTCACGAAGTGTGGATACATCGGTCGGATCAATTCGGTATTTCAGCTGGTGCTTTTCCCAGTCGAGCATATAGCGTTTTTCATGGTATGCCATATTCCGCAAGTGGCTGCTTTCAAGCTGACTTTCGAGTATTTTACGGTTTTTTTCAAATGCACCCTGCATATTCCGGGTGCGGTATATTACTGAAAGAGCAAGCGAATGACCGGTAGTATCGCCGAGCTGGTGACTTACAACCAGAAATTTCTCCAGGAGTTTGTACAGATAACTCTGCAGCAACCTGAATCGCTGATCGTCAAATGGTTCGTTTTCATAAACAAAGCTCCAGCATTTCAACCGATCAGCAGAAGGGTCTGTACAGGAAATATCAAAAAGACGCTGCAAATCCTCACGCTGGTTGAAAAACGGAGATTTCAGGAAGCGTACAGCGTCGCGGCGCTCCAAAGCCGACAAAGAATCAATGAGTTCTGATAAAGCAGACATAAAATCAAATCTACAAATAATTGCAAAATTATTTGATTATCAATTATATAAATCAAATAAATAAAAAATAATGCTTTACAAAATTTGAAAAATGATTTTCCCGGATCCAAACGCTACCCGTTCTTTTGTACTGTTAAAGAACGCCTTGTTGTACGGAGGGTGTTTTCGATATTCAACTATCTCAAAATTGCACCTGCCCAGTCGTTTGTGCCGGTACAATACTACTAACAAAAACAATGATTAATCCAATGAACAGAGATCGCTTTCTCACTTCGCGTTCGCTTGCAGGAGTATTGATGATCCTTTACCTGTCAATTGCCGTGCAAACGGGAGTCATTGCACAGGACTGCACCAATGATACCATCCCGCCCGTAGCAGTTTGCAATGAATGGGTTTTTGTGAGCCTGGCCCCCGACGACCCGAACGACTGTTATGGACCCGCTGGTCCGAACGGGCAGCCTGCAGCGTTGCAGGGCTCCTCGGTGGCAATTGTTTCAGCCGCTTCCTTTAATGATGGTTCGTACGATGAGTGCAGTAATATCCGTCTGACAGTAAGGCGTATGGAGCCATATTCAAATGTAATAAACAACCTCAACCATGTAAACGGACAATTACCGTGTAACGACCAGGCGCCCGACTTTCCGAGTGAATTTGAGCGGGCCATTTCGGAGGGAGAAACAATCAAATTTTATGCAGGAGAATTTAACACTACTCAGCTCGTAATACTCCGCGTATATCAGCTCAATCAGGATGGAAGTATTGCCTATCACAATGGCAGTCCAATCAGTAACGAATGCCTGGTACAGGTTAGTGTGGAAGACAAAATCAAACCTGTTTGTGTGCCTCCGGCCAATGTAACCGTCAATTGTGACATCTTTAATCCGGATAATCTGGCACCCCTCGGAATACCGGTAGTGACGGACAATGCCTGTCTGGACACTGTGATTACCAATCTGTCGTACACCAATTACAATGCACAATGCGGAACTGGCACCGTTTCGCGTATTTTCAAGGCATTTGACTGCAGCGGCAACAGCAGCCAGTGCAGCCAGCAGGTTACGGTACAGCACTATCAGAATTACTTTATCAGATTTCCTGACGACCGGATTGTCCCTACATCTCAATCGCAGAACCTGCAGACCGGTGAACCGGTATTTTTCGGCGACGACTGTGAACTGCTCGGTACAAGCTACAGCGATCAGGTATTTCTGGTAGATCCGAATGCCCAGATTCGGGTTGAGCGCACCTGGTCGGTCATTAACTGGTGTACTTTCAATCCGGCAGGCACTGTAACAGTCGTACCAAATCCAGGGCCGGACGCGACTACCCTGGCTCCTGCCAATTTCCCGGGGCCTGTAGTGTCTGCACCGGGAAGTGCCGATCCGTGGTCACCAACAGTAGTCAGTGTTCAACCCGGTGCCAACCCAACAGATTACTCCTCATTCTGGAGCCCGAATGTGAACATGTACCAGTATTTGCAGTATATATGGATAGCAGACACCACCTTCCATGGTATAGAAGGACAGGTTTTCTCCGATACCACTGCTGATTGCACCCTTCAGTCAGGTGAAACCCTGCTGGAAGGGTGGAGCGTAAGAGTAACGGGTCTTGTATCGGGAATTGAAAAAGTAGTCGCTACCGATGCCGAGGGCCGATATTCAGCTGTTTTTGGTGAAGCCGATACCGTACTGACAGTCACGCTGGTAAATGCCGGAAACCTGGGACAGGGTTGTGCCACCTTCTACACGGTGAACACCACCGCCAGCCAGTATGTACAGCAAGATATTCCGGTGCATCTGAACACGCAGTGCAACATGTTGACCGCCGGAATTGCAGCACCGATTATGCGCCGTTGCTTCAACAATACGTATCGGGCGCAAATTTGCAACCTGAGCGGACAAACTGTTCCTGCCTCCTATACAGAAATTGAGCTGGATCCTTACCAGCTCTATCTGGGCAGCAGTATTCCGGGAACACTAGTGTCAGGAAACACATATCGTTTCGATCTGGGGGATCTGTTGCCCGGCGATTGCAGAGAGTTCAGTATCCTGTTCAAACTGAGTTGCGATGCGCCACTCGGCGCCACGCACTGTTCGGAGGCGCGCGCGTACCCGCGTGACGAGTGCGGAGAACTTCAGTTGTGGAGCGGAGCCGATGTGGAAGTCACGGCAAACTGCGATGGTGATTCCGTAAAACTCAGAGTGAGCAATGCAGGAACAGGCCCCATGTCGCAGGAACTAAACTATATTGTGGTAGAGGACATCATCATGCGCCAGTCGAACGGATTTCAACTGGCCCCCGGCGAGGAAATGATACTCTCCTACCCTGCCAACGGCAGTACCTGGCGAATCGAAGCGGAAGAAGAACCATTTCATCCGTTCGGAGGACTGCAGGCTGCTGTGACAGAGGGCTGTGGCGGACTCAATGAGCCCGGGCTGGTCAATCTGTTCACACTGAGCAACAACGATCCCTTTGTTTCGCTGGATTGCACCCAGAACACGGGATCTTTTGATCCCAACGACAAGCAGGCAGTACCGAAAGGCTATGGTCAGGAGCACCAGATACAGCCCAATACTGATATCGAATACCTGGATCATCCGGGTCGCAGCCGGTCAGCGGCCAGATCAGCTCGCAGCACTCCTGCGCGAGTGCACGCGGGAAGGCATTCTCCAGCAC
>CAIYFY010000078.1 GCA_903925535.1 uncultured Bacteroidota bacterium
CCCGATCTCGATCTGCAACTCACCGGTTATATCAATGTCTATGAAGGCATCTCGTTTCAGGATATAGCCGACGCCACGGGTATCTCCGCGGAGGTCGTCAAGGAACTGAACCCGGGCTTCAAGCGGGATTACGTACCACCCACTACCGATGGCCATTATGTGGTCGTCCCGAAAAGGGTGATGCCGGCTTTCGTCAGGTACCTGAACTCGATCAGCAGCGCACGCAGCTACAAACTCGACAAACCGGAAGAATATACAAGCAGGGATCTGGGCGACGGCCGTTACTGGGACAGCAAAGTCACCATGCGCGAATCCCTGTCTGTCAAAGAGTATGCAAGACGTGCCGGACTGTGTGCCGAACATATAAAGGCATGGAATAATCTGACCGGCGATTACCTTGACCTGGGCCAGAAGATCGTGCTTCACAGACCAGTCTATGTTCAAAAACACAGCGCTGTACGCATCGAAATGCCCGGTTCACAGGAAAAAAAGCCAGCCCAGTCTGCCAATAAATCGCAGTCGCCCGGAAACACAACCAATGAAAGTCAGCCCGCCCCGCAACCGGCAGAAGCTCCCAGATGGCTCTATCACGTCGTGAGAAGAAATGAATCACTGGAAGATATCGCCCGCCTCTATTCTACCTCTACAGAAGGTATCAGAAGGCTAAACGACTGCAGCAAAGTGAAATTTGGCGACCGCCTGAAAATAAGATCTCTTTAATTTAACCAAACTCCCTCCTCCCATGATCACCCGTGCACTTATTATTGAAGACGAACCAGAAGGACTTGAAAACCTCAAAAATCTGCTCAGAATGTACTGCCCTGAAGTGGATGTCGTTGCCGAGGGTGGCTCCAATGCCGATTTCATACGGCTGGCCGAAGACAGGAACGCCCGCTATGATGTAGCGTTCCTGGATATCAGTCTGCCCGACGGACTGATTTTCCAAAGTCTGCAACAACTGGACGATGTGCCCTTCGACATCATATTTGTCACAGCCTACGACAAATATGCGCTGCGCGCTTTCGAGTTCGCTGCCATTGATTATGTCACCAAGCCCATCGAACGGGAAGAACTCATCAGGGCCGTGGAGCGAATCAACAGAAAGAACTACGGCTCCAAGGAAAGACTTGAAATTCTCAGCAAAACTTACACCGGAAGCACACCCAACGCTTTCGAGAAAATCGGAATATCGGCAGTTGACGGGGTACATTTCGTGAGACTTGGCGATATCATCAGGCTGGAGGCCAATGATAATTATACGCACTTCGTCCTGAAAGCCGGAAACCGCCTCACAGCGAGCCGAACCATCAAAGCCTATGAGGAAGCACTCAGTGCTTTCAACTTCATCAGGGTACACAAAAAACATATAGTGAACATGAACTATATGAAAACTTATCACAAAGGTGAAGGAGGTGAACTTGCCCTCGAAAATGGTGAAAGAGTGGAAGTGTCGCGACGTAAAAAACCCCAGCTGATGGACGCTATCAGAAGGGTACACGGGGAAGTTTGATTTACTAAAACGGCCCGGCTCTCTGCGCCGGGATCCATGAATAAACGTATTGAGCCGGGCTGTTACTCCTCAACACTAAAGCATCAACCAACACCCTAAAATGGGATTTTTCGACAAATTTTTCAGCAAAGACAAAAAAGAGGATCTGGATAAAGGCCTCGAAAAAACCAAAGAAGGTTTCTTCGGCAAACTCAGCAGGGCCGTAGCAGGAAAAAGCACGGTGGATGAGGAAGTGCTCGACGAACTGGAAAGCATACTCATCTCCGGCGATGTTGGCCTCGATACAACGGTAAAAATCATCGAACGAATCGAAGCTCGTGTTTCCAGAGACAAGTACGTGAATACCGGCGAGCTTAATGAGATACTGCGTGACGAAATAGTGGCACTGCTGGCAGA
Organism: uncultured Bacteroidota bacterium; assembly: GCA_903925535.1. GTDB lineage: Bacteria > Bacteroidota > Bacteroidia > Chitinophagales > Saprospiraceae > M3007. The sequence goes on from CAIYFY010000078.1 coordinate 1,907, forward strand.
AAACAACACGGCCGATGTGGATGACTACACGGTACCTCAGGGAAAAAAGCCTTATGTGATGCTGGTTATCGGAGTCAATGGTGTGGGCAAAACAACCACCATCGGAAAACTCGCCTATCAACTGAAACAAAAGGGATACAAAATCGTGCTCGGTGCTGCAGACACATACAGGGCCGCCGCCGTTGATCAGCTGAAAATTTGGGCCGACAGGGTCGGATGTGACTTCTACTCAAAGGGAATGAACGCAGACCCCGCCGCTGTGGCCTTCGAAACAACCCGGTTTGCACTGGAAAACAATTGTGATATCGCCATTATTGATACAGCAGGGCGCCTGCACAACAAAAGTCACCTGATGCAGGAACTCGGAAAGATTCACCGTTCCATTGACAAGAACCTGCCGGGTGCTCCACATGATGTATTGCTTGTCCTTGATGCCAGTACCGGACAAAATGCTCAGGAACAGGCGCGTCATTTCACCGAGGTGGCGCCCATTACCTGCCTGGCGCTTACCAAACTCGACGGAACCGCCAAAGGAGGGGTAGCCATCAGTATCAGCGACCAGTTCAAGATTCCCATCCGCTATATCGGAGTAGGCGAAAGTATAGACAAACTGCAAATTTTCAACAAAAGAGCCTTTGTTGAATCGCTTTTCGGAGACAAGAAGCTGAACTAGACCGCACGTGAAATTTCTCACACCCTAGTACTCAGGCCACTTGTTCTGCAGTTTCATTACTTTTTCGATGATATCGCGCACACACCCGCGACCGCCCTCGAGAGGAGAGATATAGTCGGCAACAGCTTTTACTTCCGGTACGCCATCTGCAGGACTGCACGAAAGTCCGACGCTGCGCAGTACCGGCAGGTCGGGCAAATCATCACCCATGTAGCATACCTGCAACTGCTTTAGTCCCTGGCGCTCCAGAAAAGACCGAAAGGCTGTCGTTTTGTCCTTGACGTTGGAGTAGTACTCCTCAATTCCCAAATCCGTGAGCCGCTTTTTCGCGCCTTCCGACCTGCCACCCGTGATGATACACACGGGATAACCCGCCTGTATGGCCCACTTGATAGCCTGTCCGTCGCGTATGTGCATGGAGCGCAGGAGTTCGCCCTGTTCGGTGACGAGCACATCGTTGTTGGTCAGAACACCGTCAATATCGAAAATGAAGGCCTTGACCGACTTCATTTTATCGAAAACATGTACCAGTTCTATGTTGAACTGATCATCGGGCCGAAGTTCGGCAATCTGGTTCTGGGGCAACCCGAAGTGTGTTACCGGTTGTTGGCTCTCCATTCGTAAACCCATTTAGCCTGTATCTGTTCCAGGTGGCCTTCGCTGGACTCTTCTTTGGTACCCTCAAAGTTGGGGATTTCAAGAATCCACTGTAACAGATCCGTAAAGCGAATTCTGTATATGCGGCTTTCGTCAAAATCATCTCCAAAGCGCTCGTAGAGCGCCATGGCAATATCTTCATGGTCAGCCCAGCTGATGGGCATATTGTCAAAATCACTGAAAGACATAGAGTCGGCAAATTTAGTGTTCGTGTCCGATAATCCGGCGCTGATCGGGTATGGTTACGGTGATACTGGCATTCTCGTCAAGGATAATACACTGGCAGGCCAGGCGACTTTCGAGACGCGGGTTGATGGCGCGGTCAATGAAATCCTCCTCCTTGTCAGAAATTTCCTCCAGGAAATCCTCTCCTTTTTCGACGTAGATATGGCAGGTGGAACATGCACACACACCTCCGCAGTTGTGGTTCAGATGCACATCATATTCCTCCGTGATTTCCAGCACAGACATGTCCTGAAAGTTGCCGGTAACCGTTTTCGGCGTAATATTGGTATCCTCAAATTCGAATCGTACAGTGGCCATAAGTCGGGCAAAGATAGGCTGCTTTGAGCCATTTTTTTCACCACATGAACACAGCACCACACGTTTTGTTCATATAAGTGGCCAAAACGGGTCTTTTTACAAAAAAA
>CAIYFY010000079.1 GCA_903925535.1 uncultured Bacteroidota bacterium
TCTGATCATCATTTGAAGTTACATCGGCAATTACTTCGCTAAAAGTAAAATCATTATTTGAACCATGATCCAAAGTACCCGTTGCCATTTCCAGAATTATAGCCTCGGTCAATGCTTTTTATACGGATGGTGTGAACGGCTTCGACGTGGAAGTTAGTGAATTCGGCAACTGTTGCGCTACAGAAGACTTCAAAGAGGGGGCATCAGCCTTTGTAGAAAAGCGGAAGGCTGAGTTCAAAGGCTGTTAGGACTGCTTTTCAATGCGCTGCACAAGCGCTTCTGCAATCCGGAGGTTATCAAACTGATCGGCACAAAATATACGTGCCGCTCTCCCGATAGCCTCCGGATTGTGTTTTTTGTCAATACAGTCTCTCACCGATTGCTCCCATTGTGCTGGTTCGTCGGCAATCAGACAGTGTTGTCCGTTTTTGGCATGGATACCTTCCATACCTGTCGTGGTAGAAATTACCATCCTTTCCAGCGCCATCGCTTCCAGTATTTTTACCCGCATGCCGCCACCGGAAAGCAATGGAACCACCGATATGGAATGCTGCAGCACAAAATCCGGTGCGTCCGGCACTTCACCGTGAAAAATCACCCTCTTTACGTTCAGATTTCTTAGCCAGGCCGGCGCATTCCTGCCGGCTATATGGAAAGTAAGTTCCGGAAAGGCCACACAAAGCCGTGGCTTCCAGACATGATCGAGAAACCAGCGGAGTCCCTCTTCATTGGGCATCCAGTCCAGTGAGCCGATAAACGCCATGCTGAGCGGTTTTTTGAAACTATCCTGATTCACAGGGTATTCGCTCACATTAATACCGATCGGAATACTGATGAGCTCTCTGCCTGTTCCGAGCTGCCGGAAAGTGTCGGCATCACGGCTTGTGACAGTGCCCAGCAGGTCGCAATCATTCCCTGCACTGATTTCATATTTTTTCAGTCGCCCGGCCTGCAAGTTCAGATACCATTTTTTGAGCGGTCCCGAATTTTTGGCAATCCGCTCCCAGATCTCGTGTTCGACGTTGTGCGCGCGCAGGATCACGAGCGCACGCGGGGATACTTTTCTGATGATTTCAATGTACGGGGCAACGAATACCGTTTCCAGAATAACCGCATCGCAGTCTGTTCTTTCAAGCACTTTCTCCAGTTCGGTACGGAAGCGGCTGCTTTCAAATCGGCTAACGTGATAGGATTTACCGCTGGCCAGATTCAGCAAAGCATCCACTGGTTTGACGCGGTTGTCTATAAAAACGGTGTAAATATTCCGGTAATGACTGAAGTCTGATGGGAGCATTTCCAGATCAAACCAGTGTTTGCTGGTGTTCATGGACAGCAGAGAGACTTCATGTCCGAGTGCAGCGAGCGCCCTGGCCAGAAAGGTGCTTGCAATAGCCGCACCGTCCTTCAGCGGATACGGGAATTTATTACAAAGTTGCAGAATCTTCATGTTGTATCGTTTGCCCGCCAAAGATTACGCCAAATTTTATGACCTTTGCAGGTATGGTACTAACGGCATCAAATATACACAAGTCTTACGGATCGCTTGAAATACTCAAAGGCGTCAACCTGGAGGTACACAAAGGCGAGATTGTCAGTATTGTCGGCAAATCAGGCGCCGGCAAAAGTACACTTCTCCATATTCTCGGCACACTTGATTCTCCCGGAAAAGGGAGTGTTTCCATCTCAGGAACCGATACCAGCCGCATGTCGGCCAAACAACTGGCAGCGTTCAGAAACAGGCACATTGGCTTCGTTTTTCAGTTTCATCATCTGCTGCCCGAGTTTACAGCACTGGAGAATGTGTGTATTCCCGGATTTATTGGTAACAGGACTGAAAGCGAGGTTAAAAAAAGAGCCGCCGAGCTGCTCGACTACCTCGGCCTCAGTGAGCGCCTTACCCATAAACCCACCGAGCTGAGTGGCGGCGAACAACAACGTGTGGCTGTAGCCCGCGCGCTGATAAATAACCCCTCCGTTATCTTTGCGGATGAGCCCACCGGAAACCTGGACTCTCAGTCCTCCGGTGACCTGCACAATCTGCTCAAACAGCTCAGGCAGGAATACAATCAGACTTTCGTGATCGTAACCCATAACAAAGAACTCGCCGAACTTTCCGACCGTTGTCTGGAGATGAAAGACGGCCTCCTTGTATAGCTATCTGTTATGCGCTGTTCTGTTCTCCTTCTTCTGATTATTTATTGTAACAGCCTGTTGGCCCAAAAAGGGGCATCCGGTCTCAAATCGGTCAGCTTTTCGGGTAAGCCCAGAAATATCATCCTGATGATTGGCGACGGAATGGCACTCTCGCAGGTATCTGCCCACTGGTACTGGGAAGGGCCTGACAATATATTCCGGGAATTCAGCACCGTCGGCTTTCACACCAGCCATTCATCCGATAATCTGGTGACCGACAGCGCGGCCGGTGCAACGGCGTTTTCGTGCGGACACAAGACAACCAACGGCGCAATCGGTATTTACCCCGATGAAGCCGCCTGCGGCGGAATTATGGAAGATCTGGAAACGGCAGGGTACGCAACCGGTATGGTGGTTACCTGCACGGCCACCCATGCCACACCAGCCTCCTTTATCGCACACCGCGAACTTCGCGCATTTACCGACGAAATCGCGCTGGACTATTTGCAGACACCTTTCGACTGCCTGATTGCCGGTGGGGAGAGCAATTTCAGGGGGCGACTGGATAAAAAAGACCTTGTTGATTCGCTTGTGGCCAGGGGTTATGCAGTAAAAAGTGGCGCCCAAATGAAGGATATCCCGGGAAAGGGCGAAAAACCTTTCGTTATTTTTACAGACAAACAGGAACCACCCACCGCATCCGGCGGGAGAAGTTACCTGCCCGGAGCAACGCGACTGGCATGCAATTTTCTGAAAAAACGCTCACAGAAAGGTTTCTTTCTCATGGTGGAGGGCAGTCAGATTGACTGGGCAGGTCATGCCAACGACAGAAACTGGTTGCGGGCAGAAATGCACGATTTTGATCGGACAGTCCGCGCAGTACTCGAGTTTGCTGCTGCAGATGGCGAAACACTCGTGATTGTGACCGGCGACCACGAATGTGGCGGACTGGCACTGACGAAGGGAGCAGGGAAAGCTGATTTTAAAGCGGAATTCTCGACCAGGCTGCATACAGCTGCGTGGGTACCTGTGTTTGCATACGGACCATCCGCCGGTTTATTTACCGGAATATACGATAATACCGCTATTTACAGCAAAATGAGGGAAGTACTCGGAAAGTAACCCCTACCCTTTTGCTTCCCTGCGCTTCA
>CAIYFY010000080.1 GCA_903925535.1 uncultured Bacteroidota bacterium
AAATGAACCTGATTGAGAATCTGAGAGCCAACCTTGGAAATACCATTGCCGAACTTAGACAAGTATTAATCGTGGACATAGCAGGTCTGTCCTTCGATCAGGGCATGAAAAAAGTATTGGAAACAATGAAAAACGTATAAATCCGGTTCAACCACCATGAAAAAATCACTCTCCCAACATCTCGACCCGGCGCAGGGGCCCAAGCGTATTCTGGCACTCGACGGGGGCGGTATACGGGGTGCACTCACCCTGGGCTACCTGAAGCGCATAGAAGGCATACTGCAGTCGGCCTATGGTCCCGACTACAGGCTTTGCGATCATTTCGACCTGATTGGCGGCACTTCCACCGGTTCCATTATTGCCTCGGCACTGGCACTTGGCATGTCGGTGGATCAGATACGCGACCTGTACATGGATCTGGGGGGAAAGATATTCGACAAGAAAAACAACTGGTGGAACCCGCTCGAAACTGCGCGCTTTCTGAGAGCAAGCTACAACCACAAAACGCTCGAAAAATGCCTGCGTGATGCTTTCGGAGATGTTACGCTGGGCAGCGATAAAATACAGACCGGACTGTGTATCGTGGCAAAGCGGGCCGATACAAACAGCACCTGGCCACTCATCAATCACCCCGGCGGCACTTTTTACGACTCTCCGATGGGTCGAAATAAAAACATACCGCTCTGGCAGGCGGTGCGGGCCAGCAGCGCAGCACCCACCTATTTTGTACCCCAGATGATTGACGTGGGCGACGGCGTCCGGGCGGCGTTTGTTGACGGTGGTGTGAGCATGGCCAATAATCCGGCGCTTACCCTGCTTCAGGTCGCCACCCTGCAGGGTTTCCCTTTCCGCTGGGAGATGGGAGAAGACAACCTGTCGCTCGTATCGGTGGGTACGGGATACACCGTGTTCCGGAAGGCACCCTCCGATATTGACGATGCCTGGCTCGCCACCTGGGCTTCCAGTGTGCCCGATATGCTCATGCAGGACGCCAGCTGGCAAAACCAGATAATACTGCAGTGGTTGTCCAACTCACCCACGGCCCACCATATTGATATGGAAATGGGCAACCTCGACAAAGACCTGCTGGCAGGCAAACCCATGCTGCACTACCTGCGCTACAATCTGGCCTTTACGGAAAACAACCTGAACTGCCTCGGACTTGACCGCACTTTCTCCGACAAGGATATCACTGATCTGGCAGAAATGAGCAATGCGCACAACCGCCATATCCTGTACGACATCGGAAATGCCGCTGCAGGACAGGATGTGCGGGATGAACACTTTGGGTGATGGGTGTGAGAATCAACCTCTGCTATTGTTTTTCATGGAAAATTCCCGTACCTTTGTAAAGCATGTCCAGGATTTTCCGGACAAAAAAGCCAGAAAAAAATGACTACCGGACTTAAAATACCAATGCGGGAAATCAGCGAGTCCGTTATCCGGGATTTAAAGGAAATGTATCCGGATGCGGAAGTGAACATAGAACTACATCACGACAGAAACAAGGCGCCATTGAGCGAGGCATATTTCTGGGAAATAATATCTCTTTTAGACTGGAGTAAAGAAGGGGACGATGAGGCTGTAGTCGAGCCAGCCATAGCGCGACTTGCGTCCGGTCCGATCCGGCACATCCTTGAATTTGCTGATATTCTTTCAGAAAAACTTTACGCACTGGATGGTCGCCGTTATGCTTTGCAATCAGGAGAGGATGCCTGGTCGCCCGACCGCTATTTCTCTGTTGACAACTTTTTATATGCACGATGCTGCGTGATTGCCAACGGAGAAGCCTTTTTCAAGGATGTACTCGACGATCCTGAAAAAATGCCCAAAGACCGCTCATTTGAAGAATTACTTTACATTCCTTCACAAGCATATCAACGAAAAACCGGGAGGAAGTACGCTTATACGCCGGCATTCCCGTTCGAGACATTCAGTAATATATCGGGTTGGGAATCTTAGATGCCAGATGGAAATTCATGGCAACTCAAATAATAATGAAAAGGAGCATCACCTCTACGTCATTTATGATGAAGAGGTAAATGATGTCTTTAAATACGGGATAAGCGATAAAGTAATAGAAGAAGATGGTTATTCTAAAAGGATGCGGGAGCAGGTTGACTACCTGAATAGAGCCGTGGGCTGGAATCGCTACAGCGCAGAAGTATTAAAAAACGGAATTGAAGGGAAAGTTAACGCTCGACTGTTGGAAGATGAACAGATTTCAGCTTACATAGACAGGTTTGGTCGTTCTCCCCGTGGTAACGTAAGAACCCCGCGTCCTTTTTAAGACACTAAAGCATAAATCATTCAGTTTTCCTGAGGTTACCGTTCGGTATCAACGATACTTCGAACTCCCCTTGGCCGGATGGCTCTTTGCGTATTCTCTAGCCTTGGGTGTCAGTGTCTTGAGGCGCTCGCTGCGCTTCTCCGGATCGGGGTGTGTACTCAGGAATTCGGGCGGACGACCGCCGCCTGACTGGTTCATGCGCTCCCAGAAAGGGGCCGCCTCGTCGGGGTTGTAGCCCGCCATGGCCATCAGGTACAGACCGATCTCGTCGGCTTCGCTCTCGTGGGTGCGGCTGAAAGGCAGCAATACGCCCACCTGCGTGGCAGCACCTGCTGCAAGCATGACGAGCTGTCGGGTCTCCTCCGGCTTCTGGGCTATGGCGAGATCAAGTGCACTCATACCCAGATTGGCCATTAGTCCCTGGCTCATGCGCTCGTTGCCGTGCTGCGCGAGCGCATGCGCTATCTCGTGACCCATCACCACGGCGAGGGCATCTTCATTTTTGGTAACAGCGAGGATACCGGTGTACACCACCACTTTGCCGCCGGGCATACAGAAGGCATTGATCGTTTCCTTGTCGTCCACCACGTTGAACTCCCAGGCGAAGTTTTTCAGCTCCTCCGTTTTGCCGATAGACCCGTAATAGGTTTCAACCGCCAGGCGGATATCGTTGCCGACCCGACGCACCAGATCTACTTCCTTGCCCTTTTCCATGGGCTTGTTCTCCGTCAGATACGTCTGATATTCTGCGAAACTCAACTGATTCATGGCGTCAATCGAGATCAGGTTCAGGGCCTTGCGACCGGTGAAGATGGTCTCTGTGCAGGCGTACAGGAGTGGCAGCAGGGCCAGGATGAAGACAGCTTTCTTGTTCATATTCTGTGTTGTTATCGGGTTGATGGCCTCAAAGGTCGGGGGTTTTTGGATATTAACACGCAAAATAATGACGGAGTTGTGCCGGTTGTGCCGAACCGGGTTCAAATTTTGTCAGAGCGCCAGTTTCAGGGCTGCCGGCAACAGAGAAAACTCCACCGGGGTGTGCCCCAGAAATTCACCGTCGGCCTCCACCAGACAGGGATCGCTGCCGCTGGCTTCCACGCGCACGCGATCGGTCTGATAGCCTTCGATACGCGGGTGTTCGAGCAGGGTTCCCTTGTAAAACCGGCCGCTCTGGAGCAGCACCTCGAGTTTGGGCAGCTTCCTGGCGAATGTCAGGGCCAGCAGTCCGTCGTCGGGCACCGCGTGCGGCACGAGTTGCATGCCGCCGCCCGAGTAGCGGCACAGTCCGATGTTTATCGTGTAGAATTCGTCCTCCACTGTTCTTCCGTTGAAGATAATCCTTGCTTTGGACGGAACATACTCCATCAGGTAACGCCCCACGGCGAGCAGATAGGAAGTTTTGTTTCTCGCCGGTCTTTTCAGCAGTTTCCAGGTGATAAATCCGTCGTAGGCCATGCCGGCCACATTCACGAAATACCGCCGGTGTGTGGCTCCGTCGCGGGTATATTCCACCAGGCCGATATCCTGCAGGACTGTTTCCGGCTGTACGAGCCGCTGCAGGCGCGCGCGTGGCTCAAACGGCAGCTGATACTGCCGGGCCCAGTCGTTACCCGTTCCGAATGGCAGCAAGGCATACGTGATATCCACCGGCGATCGGTGCTGCTGCGTAAACAGCCCGTGTACCGTTTCATGATTCGTGCCGTCGCCGCCGATGGCCATGATTCTCCCGGCACCGGCGAGCACGGCATCCTCCGCGAGCTGCATGGCATGACCGCGGTATTCGGTGAATCGCACGGTGAAGGGTATCTCCAGTTCCTGAAAAATACGTTCAATGTCGGGCCAGGCACGACCCATGGCCCCCCGGCGGGCAGCAGGGTTGGCGATGATATACCAGCATGCAGGATCGGTACAGGATTGAGGCCCCCATGCGGGGTAACTTTTTTCAGACATAAATCACGGTTATTTCGGGGAACAAACGTGACGAAAACGGCAGGAAATTACGAAGATACTCAGGGTTTAGCGATCTTTGCAGAAATATGGAACAAATTCTCTTCAAACAGGAATATCGCTATCTGTGGGCAGGCGCCGGACTGCTGTTTATAGCCATTGCCGGACTGTTCCTCGATGTAATGGACGTGGATGCGGCTCAGTACGCCTCCATCGCACTGGAAATGACGCAGAATGGCTCGTGGCTGCAGGTGATGCACCGCGGCGCCGATTACCTCGACAAGCCGCTGCTGCTGTTCTGGTTGTCGGCAGCCTCGTTTGAGATTTTTGGCGCGTATAACTGGTCGTACAAGCTGCCCTCTCTGCTGGCCGCCATCGGGGGTGTTTGGGCTGTTTACAGGTTTACGCTGCTTTTCTACGACAATAAAACGGCCCGGCAGGCGGCCTTCATACTGGCTTCTTCGCTGGGTTTGCTCCTGATCTGCAACGACGTGCGCACCGACACCCTGCTGCTCGGCACAACCGCGCTGGCTATATGGCAACTGGCAGCTTACCTGCATACCGGTGGCTGGCGATACCTGGTTGGCGGATTCTTTTTCGCCGGACTGGCCATGCTGTCGAAAGGGCCGGTCGGACTGGTGATGCCCGGATTTGCAGTGGGCAGTCACCTGCTGCTGAGCGGCCGCTGGCGCGATATTTTCAGGTGGCAGTGGATAGCGGGGTTGGGCGTCACTGCGCTGGTACTCGCGCCCATGTGCCTGGGCCTGTGGCGGCAGTTCGACCTGCATCCCGAAAAAATAGTGGATGGCAGAACCGGCGTTTCGGGGCTCTACTTCTTCTTCTGGGAACAGAGTTTCGGGCGTATTACCGGAGAAAACAAGTGGAAAAATGACACAACCGTGCTCTATTTCCTGCACGTTTATCTGTGGGCATTCCTGCCCTGGTGCCTGTTGCTGCCCGGCGCCTGGTGGCGTTCGGTAAAGGATATTGTCAGGAGAAAAACATCCTTTCTGAAGGAGAACTACTCCATCGGCGCCTTCACACTGACCTTCATTGCGCTTTCACTCTCGCGGTACAAGCTGCCGCACTACATATTTGTGACAATACCCTGGGCGGCTGTGCTGGTGGCGGCATATCTGAACAGCATTTCTGTCCGGAAGATTCACTGGGCCGCCGTCTATTTCCTCGGGTTTATCGGCATGATTCTGACGAGCCTTATTCTCTTTTTTGTTTTCCCGGATGCAGGCATACCCGTCCGGGTGGCCGTGCTGTTGCTGAAAGGATTGCTCGTGTGGCAGGTCGTCCGGCAGCCTTTTCCGGCCGACAGCGATGCCCTGGTATTGCGGGGTGTACTTTTTTCGTTCATCATCGGACTGGTGATGAATTTTCATTTTTACCCGAATTTATTGCCGTACCAGTCGGGCAGGGCGATAGCCGAACTGGCGCGCAGCAAGGGTATAGCGCCGGACGAACTGACCTATTTTCACCGGGGAAGTCACGCGCTGGATTTTTACAACGGCAAATACCTGACCGCTTATGACTTGCATGAAGATATCCGGAAGCGGGCAGCCGAAGAGGGCGCGTTTTGGGTCTGTGCCGACGAGGCGGGCAAGGGAGAGCTGGAGATCAACCAGATCAGGTTCACCGTGGAGGGTGAATTCCCGCATTATCCGGTGACGTTGTTAAAAGGCACCTTTTTGAATCCGAAAAAGAGGGATTCTGTGCTCGATCGCATATATTTGCTCAGAATAGAACAAAACTGAAACATGAACTGGGGAATTATCGGAATGGGCCGCATTGCCCGCAAGTTTGCCGACGATCTGAAACTGATACCGGGCGCCCGTTTGCACGCGGTGGCGTCCACATCGGCGGATCGCGCGGGTGCGTTCGCGCGCGAGTACGGCGCACAGCACGCGTACGGGCGCTACGAGGA
>CAIYFY010000081.1 GCA_903925535.1 uncultured Bacteroidota bacterium
AGATGGTTTTCAGGATCTTGTTGATAAGGAACATGTGCACTTTCGTTTTACTTCGGGAGGAAGATTGGAGTGGAAAAAAAACAATTGGTATTTGACGCTAGCTTCCTATTATCAATACGGAAGAACGGTTTCTAACCAGCAAATCAGTGCCTTTTATGCGCAACCCGAAATCAAATGGGAAAGGAAGGAAAAAGCTTTTGTGCGTTTGGGAGCAGAATTGCTTAGCGGTCAAAATGTGTATGATACATTGGATAAAACCTATCGGTCCTTTGTTCCCTTGTATGGTGTGGCACATCGCTTCAATGGCTATATGGATCAGTTTACTTCTTTTCCAAATGATTTGAATTCACGCGGATTATTTAACCCTTATTTATTCCTGAGCATTACACTGAATAAAAAATTATCGGTTCGTACAGATGTGCATGCCTTTTTTACCATGACAGAGGTTCGGGATACCGATGGATCAGCATTGAACGCGCTCATGGCTATTGAAAACGATTGGTTGCTGAATTATAAAGTGAATGATGCAACAAATCTCGAATGGGGAGTATGTTGGTTAGTCCCCGAACGCAGTATGAAATCAGCCGGGAGGCCATGGATAAACTGACTGAAGCGGGTCTGAGACCCGAATACTTTGAAATAGCCGACGGCATCACGCTGCTGCCCGTCCGGCACTACGGCGACAGCGAATCCATTGTCGCCTGTGTGGCTGCCTTTGCCGGGGATGTGCGGCTGATTGACAATGTAGTGCTCAGATAGTCGGTGAAAAGACGCTGATTATCGTATTTTCCTTGCATAGGCGACAACTATGCCTTAGTTTTGTAGCAAAACGAAACTATGACTACAACGTACATTATTGCAGCCCTTTTGATACTGATTTTCCTCAGTATCATTACCGTCCAGCAAGGAACTGTGGCTGTCACCACCATCTTTGGGAAGTACAACCGTACCATGCGTCCGGGTTTAAACTTCCGTATTCCGCTCATTGAGGCCATATTCAAGCGCATATCGGTTCAGAACCGCGCGGTGGAGCTGAACTTTCAGGCGGTAACCATTGACCAGGCCAACGTACATTTCACCTCGCTGCTGCTGTTTTCCGTGATGGATGACCACGAGGAGACCATCAAGAAAGTGGCCTTCCGCTTTTTGAGCGACCGCGATCTCATGGCTACCCTCAGTCGCACAGTAGAGGGAAGCATTCGTTCCTATGTGGCCTCCAAGAAACAGCAGGAAATACTGAGTCTTCGCCGAGAAATTACCGAGGCGGTGAAGAGCAATATTGATCATATGCTGGAGGACTGGGGTTATCATCTGATTGACCTCCAGATTAACGATATCACCTTCGACGATGAAGTAATGCGCTCCATGTCGAAAATTGTGGCTGCCAACAACCTGAAAGCTGCTGCGGAGAATGAAGGTCAGGCACTGCTGATTACCAAGACCAAAGCTGCTGAAGCCGAGGGCAATGCCATCAAGATTGCTGCGGAGGCTGAAAGAGAGGCTGCCAAGATGCGTGGTCAGGCAGTGGCTCTGTTCCGTGAGGAAGTAGCCCGGGGTATGAGTCAGGCTGCCAAGGAGATGCAGAACGCCAATCTCGACACATCGGTGATACTTTTCTCGATGTGGACAGAAGCGCTGAAAAACTTCACCGAGCATGGAAAAGGCAATGTTATTTTCCTCGATGGTTCTGTGGATGGCATGCAGAAAACACTGAAAGAAATGATGGCCCTGAGTTCGACGGATTTCAT
>CAIYFY010000082.1 GCA_903925535.1 uncultured Bacteroidota bacterium
AACAGCCTCCTCAACGCACACATTGGTTGGTATTTTGGTTACGCACTGCGGGGTATCGAGAGGAATCTTTTCGAACTCGCTGTAATTCACATAAAACGCCTCCTGAAGCACATTGCTCTGGGTATTTCCCCTGAAAATACTGATGGATGCATCCGTATCGAAAGGTGCTCCGCCACCGAAACAATCGCGGTAAACCTTCATGGTAAAGCGCCAGCGGCGGGAGTTGGCGCCTACATCACTCACGTATTCATAAGTCATGTCGCCTCCGATAATATGCTTCGCAATGGCCTCTATCGGGAATGCCGTGGCCAGGCAAAACAATACCATCGCAATATATGCGTTCAGTCTGAATATTTGCATTGGAAGATTCTGTTCAACGTGTTAGAAAAATCGGACTTTTGCCTCGTCAAAATTACGAAACCTAACGCTTTTGTAAGCCCTTTTGTTTTGTTATGTTCCTGCTACGAGACGACATTTCTGAAATTGTCACTTTGCTGCGCGATGGCAAGGTAATTTGCTACCCCACCGACACGATCTGGGGAATTGGTTGCGATATTTTCGATGAACAGGCTGTAAGCCGGATTGGTCAGATCAAGGGGCGTCCTTCTGACCGGGGATACATACTTCTTGTATCGGATCTGGACATGCTGAAGCGGTATGTACCCAAACTGCATCCGCGTATCGAGACGCTGCTGTCGTTTCATCAGCGTCCGCTGACGGTGGTATATGATCACTCTGTCGGCATTCCTGCTTCCGTCAAGGCACCCAATGGAAGTGTTGCAATACGCGTAGCCACCGACCAGTTCTGTCAGAAGTTGATCGCTCAACTGAACAGTCCGTTACTGAGCACTTCGGCCAATGAAACCGGTGAACCTTTCCCCGCGCACTTCGGCGCCATCAGCAGCGAGATTCTGAAATCAGTGGACTACGTTGTAAAACACCGTCAGGACGACAAGTCACCGGGCGAGCCCTCAGCCGTTGCCCGTCTCGACCGACACCTTGAACTGGAATTCCTGAGGGAGTAAAAGAACTGCTAAAATGTCCAATTTTTCCCTGTTTATAGCCCGGCGTATCGCGCTCAAAGGCGGAAACAATTTCTCCAGACTCATCATCCGGATTGCTGTAGTGGCAGTTGCACTCAGTGTTGCTGTCATGGTGAGCGCTTCTGCTCTCATTGCCGGTTTCAAAAACGAAATCAGCAGGAAGATATTCGAGTTCTGGGGCCATATTCACGTTTCGGACACTGCCTATTCGCTTTCCTTCGAACCCAAACCCATTGATATCAATCAGGATTTTTATCCTTCCCTGGATACTGTCACAGGATTGCCTGATTATTATTTGAAAGATGCAGGGATACCGGCCCGTGCCATACACGGAGGTATCAGCCATATACAGGCGTTCGCTCACATACCCGGAATTATACGCACCAAAACAGAAATTGAGGGTATTCTGCTGAAGGGAGTGGGCAGCGATTTTGCGTGGGAAAATCTTTCCCCTTACCTGCTGGAGGGCAGACCTGTAAAACCGGGCGACTCTACCCTGTCCAGAGATATCATCATCAGTCGGCAAACTGCCGACCGCCTTCAGGTTGGTGTGGGCGACAAATTCATTGTACATTTTGTGAAGGAGGGAGATCAGCTGAGGCGGGTTTTCCAGATTTGCGGGATTTACAAGACCGGACTGGAGGAATACGACCGCAAATTTGCCATCTGCGACATCAATCAGGTTCAGAATCTGCTGGGCTGGGATTCCACACAGGTGGCAGGGTTTGAGGTCTGGCTCGACGATCTGCGCGATCTTGACTACTATGACCAGTATATTTACGACGAGATACTGCCCACCGAGTTACTTTCTGTTACGATAAGGAAGAAATTTCCGGCGCTGTTCGAATGGCTGGCACTGCAGGACTACAATGAAGTGGTTATCATGGCACTTATGCTGGCTGTGGCAATCATCAATATGATTACGGCCCTGCTGGTACTGGTACTGGAGAGAACCAACATGATTGGCATACTGAAAGCCCTGGGGGCCGGTAACAGGTCGGTTCAGCGCATATTTATTTACCACGCTTCCTTCATCACGCTGTGGGGTATGTTCTGGGGCAATCTGATTGGAATGGGATTTTGCTTCCTGCAGGACAAATTCCGGTTTATCAAGCTGAACGAAGCTGACTACTACCTGTCTTATGCCCCGGTAAAAATCAACTGGGCAGCAGTGGCAGGAATCAATATCGGGACATTACTCATCACTGTAGTTTTCCTGCTGTTGCCCTCACTCGTGGTTTCAGGTATTTCTCCTATCAAGGCCATCAGATTCAAATAAGAGCTTGTTCAGGATTCTCTCGCCGAGTCAAAAACGGCTCATTTTTCGCCATTTTTCACCTTTTTTCAGTTACGTAGCTCCGGCTATGCGCCTTCAAAAATGCAAAAACTGACAAAAAATCTGCCTGTTTTTGCCAACGGCAGAGCATCTTGAACAAGCTCTAAGAAACTGCCTGGCCGGGTAACCGCCAGGCAGTTTCTTACTTGAATCTGACAGCGATGATTACCTGATGAGGGTTACCTGGCCAGTGCGTTCTTCTTCTTCGCCATTCAGGAACCTGACTTTCATTTGATATACATACACATCGCTGGGTGCATCTTTTCCGTCCACGCGGCCATCCCACTCTTTCTTGCTGTCGGTGGCGGTGAAAATTTTCTGGCCCCAGCGGCTGTACACATTGAACTCAAGTATATCGGCGGTGGCGCCGTAAAGTACAGGCCCGAAAGTATCATTGGAACTGTCGCCATTCGGAGTGAAAGCATTGGGTATATCAAAGCACTTCTTCACCAGCACAGTGACCGGTCCGGCGGACGCCGTACAACCAGTTGCGTCGGTGAGGACAGCCTCGTAATTCACGGATGTACCCTGCGGAGTAACCGTCACAGAATCGAGTGCAGCATTCGGGATAACAACTCCGTCGGCAAGCCAGGAAATATCGCCATCTCCCAGTGTAATCTCCACTTTGAGCACCACGGGGGCACCTGCGCACACGGAATCTTCGGGTGCTGTGATGTCGCTCAGTTCAAGCGGAGAACCCACAGTGATATTTACCACGTCCTGATAAGTACAGAATCCGTTTGGACCGTACTTGTAGGTAACCGTGTACGACTGATCGAAAATCGGGCTCACTGTGATGGTGGGCGTAGTAGCCGGATTGGCTTCCCATTCAAAACTGCCTCCCTGCGTGCCGGTAACGGCAGCGGTGAGTGTTACCGGACTGCCGAAGCAGATGGACTGATCGGGGCCGAGTGATACCGTTGCATCCGCGACTGTAACATTGACCGTGCCCTGAGCCTTGCAGTTGCCGAGAGCCGAAGTAGCTACCACGGTGTACGTTGTGTTCTGTACAGGGGTGGCCACCGGGTTGCCGGCTGCCGGGTTGTTCAGGAAGCTGGCAGGCGTCCATACATAGCTGACCCCGCTCTCGTTAGTACCATTCAGGCTGACCGACGAGCCGAGACAGACAGTAGGGTTATTGTTGAGTTGCAGTACAGGAAGAGGCTGTACGTCGAGGCGTACCGAATCCTGAATGGAGCAGATTCCGCCGAAGAACAGCGTTGCGGTATAGGTCTGAGGCGCCGTTGGCGTAACAGTGGGGCCGGCGGGAAGCCAGTTGAGCGTGCCCGGTGTGCCGGTTACCGAGGTTGCCAGATTGACCTGGGTACCCTCGCAAACCAGCTGGTCGGGCGTAGTGACATCAAGTGTGGCTATGTAGGCATTCAGTTTTACCTCACCGGTAGCGATACAGCCATTTCTGGATGCCTCCACCTTGTACGTTATTTCACCAGACTGGGTGGGTGTGGCTGTAGGATTGCCCACGTTCGGGTTGTTCAGATAAGTAGGCGGCGTCCAGGTGTAGGTCACCCCTGCATCATCTGTATTGTTCAGAATGACCGGCGAACTGTTGCAGGAAACCGGATTGCTGGCAGGCAGGAGCTGGGGATAGGGCACTACATCAATTTTGACAGAATCCTGCACTGTACAGTTACCGCCGAAAAACAGCGTCGCGGTGTAAGTCTGTGCAGAAGCCGGCGTTACCGTCGGTCCGGCAGGCAGCCAGTTGAGTGTACCAGGTGTACCTGCCGTGTTGGCGGCAAGGGTAATCTGGGCGCCTTCACATATTGTCTGGGCGGGAGTAGTAATATCAACGGATGCCACATACGAATTTACGGTAACCACACCGGCCGTTGTACATCCGTTTCTGGTTGCCTCTACAGTGTAGGTTATAGCACCCGGCTGTGTCGGGGTCGCTACCGGATTGCCAATATTGGGATTGTTCAGGTATGTAGGTGGTGTCCACACATAAATGACGCCGGGGAAATCGGAGTCATTGAGCGTGACAGGAGATCCGTTACATGACTCGGGGTTTGCCGGCAGGTTGAGTGGCGGAAGCGGCGTGACATTCACCAGCACATCCAGTCCGCTCGGACATTCGGCTTCCGGTGTTGTAACATGGTACGTTGTGGAGTTCAGCGGACTTGCCACCGGATTCGGACAGTCGTCGCAACTGAGCGTTACGGCGGCATTTTCCTCCCATTCCAGCACGGTGTTGGCAGGAACAGATGTAATGATAATCTGTGCATTACCACCCGGACAGATTGGATTTGGATTCACCGTGGAGGTAAGAATCGGTGGTTGAGGTACGATTACAAGTTCGGTGGATTTTTCCTGACAGGCACCGACCGTTGTAGTTCTGTTGTACAGGAAAGTATCCGTCGCGATTACCACCATGTTCCATTTTTCGAATGGCGTCAGCATCGTACCGAATGGCTCCCAGCTGTGCTTGATACCTGGGAAATTGGCAGGCTCGTAAGTATTGGAAAGCAGGAAGATTGTATCGCCTGGGCAATAGAACGGCTTTTCGGGCATCAGGAAGATATCCAGGTTCGGAAGACTGTCCACCTTCATATAAACGGAGTCTCTTACGATACAGCCGTTAATATTATAGGTAGCAGTTACTGTAACCGTTTCTGTAGGTGATGCGATGACACTCGGACCTGCCGGGCTGCTCAGGATACTGGCATTGTTCCAGACAACTGTAGCACCTTGCGGTGCGGCCACTGCGTTCAGTATGGCGGTTTGTCCGAGACACAGGAATAAACTGTCCGGGCCGGAAATATCCACATCGGCCGGTGTTAACGTAACAGTAACTGTATCGGACTGGGTACAAACGCCATTCGGGCTGGTTGCAGTAAGTATATACCGGGTTGTGGTATCGGGCAGAGCAATTGGTCCGGAAACTGCCGGATCGCTCAGACCTGTTTCAGGCGACCACTCATATTGTGTGGTAGAAACGAGCGCAGTAGCAAGTTGAACCGGATAATTCTGGCATTGAACGAGATCATCAATCAGTTCCGGGAAGAACAGGGAATCCACCAGTACAGTGACCGATGCACTGACCACACATCCTTCCAGGGTTGCACTGGCAGTGTAAACAGTCGGGAAAGTGGGGGTTGCTACCGGACTGAAGCTGTTTTCATCATCCAGTCCGGTGGCTGGAGACCAGCTGACAGTTGATTCGCTGCTGGTAGCCTGGAGCTGTACACTTCCTCCGAGACAGATGGTGTCGGGTGAGACAGCTTCGGCGGTGATAGTTGGTGCAATTACGCGCACGAAAACAGAATCCACATCAATACAAGCGCCGACAGAACCGGTGAGTACAAGCCAGAGACTCTGCGCGGGGGATGTGAAGGGATTGGCTACATAGGGGTTGCTCACAGCATCTTCCGGCGACCACACATAGTTGGTTGCACCGGTGGCATTCAGCTGGAGGAAGTCGCCGATACAAACACTCAGTGTGTCACCGCCCTGCACCTGTACTTCCACATTGTCGAGGATGTCCACCTTGATAGACTTGAGGTCAACTTCGCCGCAACCATAGTCGCGCGACAGTGTGACCGTAACATACTCGGTTCCCTCCACGAGGTTATCAGTGAGTGGAATAATAGGGAAAGCGAGCGTCTGTTGTCCGGGTTGAAAAGTAATGGCCGGGGGAATATTCAGTTCGTAATCCTCATCCTGAGTAGCCGTACCGCCCAGTGTAACATTGAATGAGGTAGCAACCGTCGGAAGCTTGTTCAGGGTAATGAACAGCGTATCATTGGTACCGGTGCAGGTTTCGATGAAATAGTCGAGACCACTTGAGAAGGCGATATCCAGATCCGGAGAGCCGGCCCTGATTTCGGAGACAAACACACCGGAATCATAGGATTCATCGCCGCGGTCGGCGATAGCCAGTTTGAGGTGATAGGTATTACAGGGCGTCACCGGGACGCGGGCTGTGAGACTTTTTTTCACCCCGTATAGATCCGATGTGAGTCCGTCGTACTGCAGCTCCTGTCCGATTTCATTGTTTCTGTAGTATTCCCAGTTTACCTGATTATTCACGCTGTCTATTTGCACCAGCGTGCCTGTAGTGGGAAGTGTAGCTATATTCAGTGCATTATTGGTCAGGTTGGGATCGCCGGCAATACCGGGACCACTCACCAGGAATGCGAAAATATCGTTATAGCCTCCGAATGCCCAGACGAACTCGGGATATTCCTCTGAGCCGAATACATATTCGAATACCACCTCGTTGGTAGCGGCAAACACATCCAGCTCCACGCTGCACACGTCGTAAGTAGTGGAGCCACCGCCAAATTCATCGGAGAGGTACTGAAGGTCGGCATCGCCGGGGTCAGCGGTAAAGAGTGGATCATTCTGTGTACTTTCTCCACCGAGATTATTCGGTCCAATTGCACCAAGGGCTGAACCGGAAGTGAGCAGCAGCCCCTTTTCAAGCTCCAGATCATTGTTGTCTGACGGGTAAGAGAAAGTACCCATACCACCCTGCGGGCAGTTGACTCCTGTTACAGTAACCACAGCACCGCCAGTAGAGACAGCATTCTGGATGTCCGTGAAATCAGCAGCAGTATCTATCTGAATATTTTCCTTGGGGGTACATGCATCGGAGCTGCATGACCAGGTCCCTTTCCAGCCTGACTCCTGTACAGAATTGTCGGATCTGAACTGAACCGTCAGACAGCCGCTGGTTGCCTGCACCTGAAAACAGACGCCGCCACCGCCGGCAATGTACTGAGGCTGAAAACCATTACCGTCGAGAGAGGCCAGGAGCGGGCTGTTTGTCGTGGGGCCGTCGAAGAAATTCAGTTCGTCTCCGTTACCTGCCTGTCCGGGAAGGCTTGGCTCCAGGTTATAGTATTCCAGCGAGAAGCTGATACATTCCGAGGGCTGATCCGGGCAGATTACGAAAGAAAAGTTTTCGTTGGCTCCGTAATCGCCGGTAGCGCCACCCGAGTCATAAAGAGTACCGGAGCACAGAGATGATCCTCCGTCGCCAATAGTGAGTATAGGTGGAATTTCTTCCACGCAGAGAGTGAAGCCACCCGAGTTGGGTGCGGCGGTTGCCGACCAGTCGCTCACACGAATATAGTATATCTCGTTGGGGGTGAGGTTGAACAAGTCAATAAAGAGACTGTCCTCCCCTACCTGCGCACTCGCGCAGCCTATTTCTCCGAGCCCGTTGAGCACACAGTCACCGCGATAAATAGCAATCTCCGGGTTCACAATCGGGTCAATGCCTGCGGCTTTGATGGTTATACGGTAGTCATAGAGTGTATCGGAGCAGGTAAACTTGAACCACACATCGCGTTGCGCTACCGCGCCGTTGAAACAGGAGACCGTGTCAACGGTAGCGATCGTGCTGGGCGTAGCATTTTCGTTCGTGTAAATTGTTGATGTACAATGCGGTGCCACACCGAAGTCAATCATGGTGGCACAGTTAAAGGCATCATTCACGGGGGCCTGCGCGAGGAGCCCGGCGGTTGTCAGCAACGCTGCTGCGAGTGATAAAATTACTTTCATTTTATGCTGCATAATAATCCGCTCAAATATAAACCGAAGTTGGTTTGCAGAGCGAATAAAAGGACGGAATTATACCAATAATGAATCTATTGGCAAAATTTGAATCAGATGCGGGTGAATTTCAGCGCCTGTTCTGACGGTTTGCACCCGGAGCCGGCGGTGGGGTAATCGCTGCAGGTGACTCGTCGAGTGGTGTATCCTCGGGATTGGGGAGAGAGTCGCGTTTGGGAGCCGGTGCCTTGGCTCTGATTTTGGCAGACTCCTTGTTGGCGATATACTTGTCAATCAGGTTTGCTTTCGCCATTTTTTCTTCCAGCGGCTTCCTGTCAGCAGCTATTGTATCATGGAGGAAATGCTCGATCATAAGGCTGGCGATAGGAGCAGCGTAAGAAGCTCCCCATCCTGCATTTTCAACATAAACGGCAATGGCGATTTTGGGATCAGTTTTGGGAGCGAAAGCGAAGAATACAGAGTGATCGTCGCCATGCGGGTTCTGGCTCGTACCCGTCTTGCCGCAAACTGAAATGCCCGGGATCTGGGCAATTCGTGCGGTACCTCGCACTACACACTGCTCCATTCCTTCCACCACAGTTTCGAAGTGGCGTGCATCCACACTTACCACATGTTTCTGGAAGAAGCGTTCGGGGATGCTGGTAGTATCTTTGAATGCCATGGCGAGGTGCGGTGCATACCAGTACCCCCTGTTGGCAATACAGGCTGCGAAATTGGCCATTTGCAGGGTTGTCAGCTGCAACTCACCCTGTCCGATACCGCAGGACATGATTGTTGGCGAATGCCACCCGCCGAGTTTCTTCGGATACAATTTGTCGTAGTATGCGGAGGTGGGGTAACTTCCGGGACTTTCATTGGGATAATCAATACCCAGTTTCTGGCCGAACCCGAACTCCTTCATATACTTGTTGAAAAGATCGAGACCCTGCTGAGGATTGGAGTATCCGAACTTGTCAATGATATCCCTGTACTTCACCATATAATAGGTGTTGCAGGAATGAGCCAGCGCATCAACCACTCCATTGAGATGACCGCTATGGTGACATTTGTAAGTCCGTCCTGCGTAATAGTACCCGCCGCTGCAGCCAAATCCACCGGTTGGACTGATAACACCTTCCTGCATCCCTGCCAGAGAGACAGCTGTTTTAAATATCGAACCGGGCGGGTATTTGGCCATGACCGTACGATCGAAGAAATACTTCAGCGGGTGTGTAAGCAGGCGGCTGAACTCCTGTCCGCGATCCTGCGTCATGATAAGCAGGTTTGGGTCGTAGGTAGGTGCACTGACCATGGCGAGTATCTGACCTGTTTTGGGGTCAAGAGCCACTACACTGCCAGTCTTGTTCTGCAACAGATATTCGGCATAGGCCTGCAGTCTGATATCAATCGAAGTGATCAGATCGTGACCAGCTTCGGCTGGACTGTCCTCGGCGCCTTCCTTGTATTTTCCGACGATACGGCCGAGATTGTCTCTCAAAAGTGCGGTTGCCCCCTTTTTTCCGCGGAGGTAGTCTTCGTAGGCCGACTCAATTCCGGCGGCCCCGATGTAATCACCCGTTTCATACTTGCCTTTTGATTTCTCGATGTCGCGGGGATCCACCTCGTTGATATACCCCAGAACGTGAGCACCCACACTCTCCGGGTAGCCGCGGATGTTGCGCACCTGGACAAAGAACCCGGGAAATTCGTACAGACTCTCCTGCAGGCGTGCACATGTCTGCGGGGTCATTTTTTCAGAAAAACATAGGGTACCGACTTAGAATACTTTCCACTCTTCCAGTCTTTCACCAGATTTTGCCTGAACTCAGTCTCTGTTATTCCAAGAATAGCACAGAATTTGGGCACATCCATTTCCTGCAGATTGACCTGACTGTAGGTCACCATCAGGTCATAGGTGGCTTCATTATTTACGATCAGCACACCGTTTCTATCATAAACCAGTCCACGGGGAGGATAAACAGTCAGATTTTCAATCGTGGTTGAATCTGCCCTGCGGCGGAAGGAATCATCAAAAAGCTGGAGCTGAGCTGCCCTGAGTACGAGCAGTACTCCGCAAACCAGGAACACCAGCTGAATATTTTTTTGACGATAGATGCCCGATTTCATAATTCAGGAGGCCTGCTTTATTGTTTGGGATTGAAAAGTGCAGCGTACAGAATTACAAAGATCATGGTAATACTCCAGGATGAAAGCGTTTTTAACACAATCGAAGCAAAATAGACGAATGTGAACGCCTCAACGGAGTAATACCAGAAAAGATGGAGAAAGAAAAAAACTCCGGAGACAGACAGAAATGTTTGCCAGGAGACATAATGCGGAGCGAAAATGGGATCTTTTGCGTTGAATCCACCCTTCGGAGCGAAAGCTGCAAATACCAGTCCGCGGATGAATCCCGCGAATGCACCGGCACTGGCATGTACACCTGGTGTCTGGTAGAACATATCAACCGAGATGCCAACGGCAAAGCCCAGCAGTACCAGATAAGGCGCAGCAAGCTGCACAGGCAGCAGCAGGATAAACATCGGGTACAATATGACATTGAAATAAGCAGACCCCACTGCCTGAACAGCCTGTTTGAGGAGCAGACCCTGCCCCAGAATCAGTCCCAGAAAACGCCATACATTCGGGAAAAGGCTGGAATTCATCGCTTTATTTTAGATTTCAGACTGTCAATTTCGGGTGAAAACAGATTTCGTACCACGGATACATCGGTTACATCCGATACAGACTGGCCGAGTCTTACTTTCACAACGAGGAAGTGCGGATTCTCGCCATCCTCGGCGGGAGGTGCTACAACTGTACCCACTGGTATGCCCTTTGGAAACATCAGAGAGTAACCGCTGGTAACGACTCTGGCACCGGGGACTATCTTTTCTTTGAAATGTTTGGAGATATTTCTCAGCAACATTACCTCCGGGCTGTTTCCGTCCCACTCAAGAGAACCGAAAGCACCGGTTCCTTCAACAGATGCTGTGATTTGCGTCTGACTGTGCAGAACCGACATGACAATGGAAAAATTATCGCTGACATGACGTACTATACCCACTATACCATTTGGGGTCACAACGGCGGTATGTGGTTCTATTCGATCGCTCTTTCCCCTGTTGAGCAGCAGCCAGTTATTCACACTGGTCACCGAATTCTCGATGACCCTGGCTGAAACATACTCATACAAGGGACGGAGATACTTCCTGCGGAGTGAATCAGTGCCTGTAATCGAATCGTATGTTACCCGGTAAAAAGTATCGCGTACGGGCACCTGCACGTAGCGCGCCCACGCCAGCCGCTCCTGCAGACTGTCCACTACAGTGGCCAGACTGTCGGCACGCTCCTGAAGATAGAAATAGTCGGAAACCCGCTGGCGTCGCTCCATGAACCGTCCACCAAAAATATCAGTGGTGTTGGCCCAGATAACGGCCTGTGAGGTGTTGTACCTGACTATCAGCATAAAGCAGAACAACTCCACGAATACCAGCGTGACGAAGCCGCCGTTTCGAAGCAGGAGTTGAAGTAGCCGACCCATAGAAACAGTTGTTTGGCGATATTTCCTTGATGAAAGTTGCGACGGTTACCGTCTTAAACGCTTTTCCTGTCGATGAGGAAGGAATACTGGCTGGTGTTTCTGAGAGCCAGACCCGTGCCGCGTACCACTGCGCGGAGCGGATCTTCCGGCACGTGTACGTCGAGTTTTGTCTTCGCCTCCAGACGCTTGTCGAGCCCTCGGAGGAGGGCACCACCGCCTGTCAGATACAAACCTGTGCGATAAATATCCGAGGCCAGTTCGGGAGGAGTCAGCTCGAGCGCCTTGAGAACAGCATCCTCAATTTTGGATATGCTCTTGTCAAGTGCATAGGCCACCTCCTGATAACTTATTTTAATCTGTTTGGGAATACCCGTCATGAGATCACGTCCGTTTACAGGAAAATCTGCAGGAGGATTTTCGAGTTCGTGCAGGGCAGATCCCACATTGATTTTGACCTGTTCTGCAGTCCGTTCTCCAATCAGGACATTATGCTCACGCTTCATGTAGCTCATGATATCGTTCGTCAGCTCGTCACCTGCAATACGAATACTCTGATCGCACACGATACCCGACAGCGCGATTACCGCAATTTCGGTGGTACCACCACCGATATCAATGATCATGTTGCCAACTGGCTCTTCAATATTGAGGCCAATGCCAAGTGCCGCAGCCATAGGTTCGTGAATCAGGTAAGTCTCTTTGCTGTCCACGTGATCGGCAGAATCAAAAACGGCGCGTTTCTCTACTTCTGTAATACCGCTCGGGATACAGATTACCATCTTGAGATGGCTGAAGAGACTGCTCTTGCAGCCCACCATTTTGATCAGACTCTGTATCATGGCCTCGGCCGCCTGAAAATCGGCGATCACTCCGTCTTTGAGCGGACGTACAGTTTTAATATTTTCGTGGGTTTTTTCGTGCATCTGCATGGCGCGATGGCCCACTGCGATGGTATTTCCCGTACGACGATCAATGGCAACGATAGATGGCTCATCCACCACCACCTTGTCATCTACCATGATAAGGGTGTTGGCGGTACCAAGGTCAATAGCAAGCTCCTGCTTAAAGAAATTAAAAAGATTGAACACAACGCTCTGTTTATGATAGTGAAAAACGGTTTCCGGGAATCGGCAGGTCTGCCTTCGATTCGGTCGGCAATATCCGGCTATTCGGACAAATTTCCGCAAAAGTACGCAAAATTTTGCATATTTTCAATCAAACAATTTGCGGATTTTTTCGCTGAATTTTCCGGGTAGGGCTTGTGTCCTGTCCGACAGTCACAATCCAGAAATCATCCGGGTTCAGATATTTACAGGCCAGATGTTGTATTTCTCCGGGAGTAATGGTATTTATTTTATTCACCAACCGGCTGAACACACTGAGCGGGAGCCCTTCGGCAAGCAGTCCCCTGACTATATCCGATACGTTGAGCGGTCCATCCAGCCCGTTCAGCAGCATTCCAAGCAGGTAGTTGCGAACCATACCCAGTTCCTCTTCACCTATTGGTTTTTCCCGTAATTTCTTCATTTCTGCCAGTATGGCACGCACGGCAGAGGCTGTATTCTCTGTATTGACCTCCGTGGCAATGTAGAAACAACCGTCATTCAAATAGGCATCGAGTGTTGAGTAGATATTGTATGTGAATCCTTTCTTTTCCCGGATACTGGTCATCAGCCGCGAGCCGAAATACCCTCCGAGTACGGTATTGAGCACATAAAGTCCGTCATAGTCAGGGTGATTCCGGCCAAAAGCCCTGCGCCCCACCTTGATAGCAGTTTGCAGCGATCCCGGGTGAGAAATATGAATTTTTGAGGGATTTGGGCTGCTTGCGCCGCGACCGGCCTCCGGGAGGTCCTGTCTGGCAGCCGTTGATTTCCAGTCGGTTCCCAGATGCCGGTTAATCGCGGCAATTACCTTGTCGTCAACGCGACCGGATGCCACGAGAAAACAGTTGTCTGGACGGTACCAGTTGTTATAAAACGCCTGCAGGTCGGTTCTTTGCAGAGAAAGATAGTCGTCCTCCACGGAATTGTAACCATAGGGATGATTTTCCCCGAATATAAGTTCGGTTACTTTTCTGTATGCAACGGTTTCCACCTTCTCCAGCTCTACCGACAGTTCCTGAATGCCCGTACGCTGATAGGTTATGAGTTCCTCATCGGGGAAAACGGGATCCCTGATTACTTCGGCAAATGCAGGTATCACATCCGGGGCATACCTTGACAGCGTGTACAGAATAATGTTGGCTGTATCCAGATTGGAAGGAATACTGACTGAAGCACCGTAAAAATCGAAAAACTCTGCAATTTCAGCACTTTTTTTCCCTGAAGTGCCCTCCCGAAGGAGTCGCGCAGTGGTGCGGGATGTGAGCCGCTTCACCTCGCAGGCGCGCCCGGCCCTGAAAACCGCCTCAATCTTGAGTATTTCCTGCCCCGGGAAATCCAGGACATAAAGGGGCATTCCGTTGTCGAGCCGGTGCAATACAGGTTCCGGCAAGTCCAGATTGGTAACCGGGTGAATAGGCGGAGCAGTTCGGTTTTTTGCAGTCAAAACAGTTGTGTTTGCCAAATGGAATTGTTTGTAAATGCGGTGAAGCGGGACTGCGAAGGTATGTTAACCCGCTTTTTCCACAAAATGTTAGTCATTTAAAAGCAATTTCGGTAAATATTTATATACTTTTGCGTCAATTTACATCCGTTGACCATGAAATTCAGCACATCCTCTTCAGAACTTCTGAAACAGCTCCAGATAGCCAATGGTGCTATCGGAAACAATCCC
>CAIYFY010000083.1 GCA_903925535.1 uncultured Bacteroidota bacterium
ACCATTACAGGAATATTTGCAAAATCTCCGGTAAACCTGAGTACCCTCCTTGCTCCTTGTATAGCACTTCTTTTCTGGGTTATACTTTTCAGATCAAGGTTTGGTTATGAAATGCGGGCTACCGGCCTGCAGCCGGATGCTGCCAGATACGGAGGGATACATGCCGGTATGCATATGCTCGCGGCTATGGGTATCGGTGGCGCTGCTGCAGGTTTGGGTGCTGCTAACATCGTGCTTGGTCATAAACACTTCTATGAAGCAGGAATGACCGGAGGTATGGGATTTACAGGCATCGCTGTAGCACTTCTTGCGGGTGCTCACCCTTTATGGATTCTCCTTTCCGCTTTCTTTTTTGGGATTCTTGAATATGGAGGGCTTGAACTTGCTATATTTTTATGGACGGTGTGAGAAGTCATATCTTCAATCAAAAGGAGACATGAGACATGACACCGACAGGCAACGAGAGTCGCAGGAAGTACAGCAAAGAGTTCAAGGTTGATGCCGTTGAACTGATGATGCGAAGTAATAAATCATTCACAGAGATTGCTGCCAGTTTGGGAATCAGGGCTGATTTGCTGCGCCGATGGGAAAAGGAATATTCAGCAAATAAGAGCGCGCCTTTTCCTGGCAGCGGGCATTTGAAAGATCCAGAGGACGAGCGGTTCCGCAAGCTGGAACGTGAGCTTCGAATAGTTACTGAGGAACGAGAAATTTTAAAAAAAGCGCTCGCTGTGTTCTCAAGGACACCCTTCTAAAATATTCATTTATTGAAGGTTATAAGAGTATTTTCGCTGTCAGAACCATGTGTCGTGTTCTGGATGTTTCTGTCAGCGGCTATTACCAGTGGACACAGCGATCTGAAAGCAATCGTAGTATAGAAACCAAGAAAGTGAAGGAAGCTATCAAAAGGATCCATAAGGAGAATCGTGAAATCTACGGTAGCCATCGCATTGCCATTTGCCTGCAAGAACAGGGTTTTCAGTGCAGTAGGCCAAGGACTGCGCGGTTAATGAAATCTATGGGAATTCGCTCTAAAGTGTCTAAAAAATTCAAGGTAACGACGGACTCAAACCATAAGGAACCGATTGCTCATAATCTTCTGGATCAGGTGTTTAAGGCCGATTTTATCAACGACGCTTGGACGAGTGATCTGACGTATGTTTGGACTGGCAGCGGCTGGCTCTATCTGACGGTTATTATGGATCTGTACAATCGTGAAATTATCGGTCACTCATTCAGCAAGCGAATGACGGCTGAAACAACGGTAAATCCAGCTTTGGATATGGCATTGATGCACCGGAGACCAGATCGAGGGGTAGTTATTCATTCGGATCGAGGTATTCAATATGCGAGTAAATCCTTCAGGAAAAAGCTCGAGAAACATGGCCTGATTCAAAGTATGAGCGGAAAAGGCAACTGTTATGACAACGCCGTCACCGAAACCTTTTTCAAAACCCTTAAAACAGAATTGGTGTATTCTGAACACTACCGAACGCGAGAAGAGGCCCGACATAGCCTGTTTGAATATATTGAAGTGTTTTACAACAGGAAAAGGAAGCACTCAACATTAGGGTATAAAT
>CAIYFY010000084.1 GCA_903925535.1 uncultured Bacteroidota bacterium
AACAGGCCGTACAGGACGTCCGTGCGTTCGGTCACCCAGGCTACACTTTCGCTGCGCATCGGATGGATACCGAACAAAACTGCAGCTATACCGAGCGCCCAGCTCCGGAGGCCAAGAGCCCTGAACAGGAAAAAGGCCATTGCCGTGGCTCCCAGATGGAGCAGCACATTGGTCAGGTGGTAAGTAAACGGATTGAAATTATCGGCGACCATTTCTCCCGGCTTTAAAACCGGATCGAAAATATGCTCAATGGAGTAGGTAAGAACAACCAGCGGCGAATAGTTTCCACAGGTATGTCCGGTGAACATACTGGCAACAGCTTCGCCTGAAAGCGGCTGAATGAGCGTGTTCAGCCACAGATATCCATGGTCGTCCCAATTGACGAAACCGGCACCCAGCGTATTGAAAAAGATCGCCAAAGTCAGCAGGAGGCTCCAGACAAGAAGAATATTATCCGGAACTTTCCAGCTGTTGCCACCAGCCGGGACGACATTGGTCTGAGGGGTATTCCGGTGCTGATTTTTTTTAGACATGCCACTTTATGGTTAAGGCAGTTCACAAAATTATCTGATTGCCCGGCGCCGGAGAAAGAGGCGCCAAAGTATGCGCAAAGATAAAATTGGCAATAGCAGAACATATCCAGGAACAAAGAATCAGGATAAAATATTTACAAAATAAAAAAAAGGCGTAACTTTGCAGGGTTAAAGACGTTAAACAGGCGTCTTGTTCTCTTCATTTCCCCTTCCCAATTGCATGGAAGCGAGCCTGTTTTTTTCTGCGCTGCCTCCGGGATCTCTTCCACTTTTTTTAAACATGTTCGCCATTTTGGCGTTTTTTTTCATAAGTTGAGCCTTGGGCATCAATATTCATTTAACCTGAATTTCCCACCGGACCCGATTTCCGGGACGTCCGCTTCTGATGGCGCCTGTCGGGTCTGCAGCAACAAAAGCATTTTTAAATCCCACCATGTACGACATTTTACAGCTGAATGACAAACTCGTCAGCGAACTTAAGGAGATAGCCCAGCGCGTTGGCGTCAAGGGTTACAACAAGATGAACAAACAGGAGCTCGTTTACAAGATTCTCGACGAGCAGGCTCTTGCCGAAAAAAATTCTTCCAACCAGGATGTTCCTGTCGTGGATGAACCCAATCCACAGACAGGCCGCAGACCGCGCAAAGTGGTCAGAATGGGCGCAGATAACGTGGAAAAACCAATAGAACCGACTGAAGAAGAGGCTCCCAGACAAGACAAGCCCGCTTTCAGGAAAGAACAGTCTCCCGAAACCAGACGCCCCGGCCGCCCCAATGACCGCCCCGTGCGGGAAGAACGCTCCCCTGTACAGGACGCGGAGAACAAACAGGCCCCATCTGCCGAACAAACCGAGCAGCCCCGCTCCAGGGATCAGCAATTGCCTCCGCGAAACCGCCCCCAGCAACAGCAACAGCAGCAACAACAGCAACAGCCCCGCGACCCCCGGAGGGATTTTCAGCAGGAGCGCCGCCGCGAATGGGAGGACCGCAAAAACAGAAACCGCTGGGAAGAGCGCAGAAACAGAAGAGACCAGCGTCCGGGTGCACCCGGCCTGTTCGATCCGGAAGCTGCCAAGCTCAACAATATGGAAGAGGAGGATTTCTCCGCACAGAACCAAAATGGCGATGATGAGGATGAAATTATCGTAACACGGCCAATCCAGCAGATGCGTCAGGAACCGGCTGAAACGAGACAGGAGTCCGCCCGCCCTGAACAAGAGCCCGAAGTGATGCCTCAAATCCCAAAGGAGCGTTTTGATGTGGAACTGGACGGTATTATCGAGGGCCTGGGTACACTTGAAATGATGCCCGACGGATACGGATTCCTCCGTTCTTCCGACTACAACTATCAAACCAGTCCCGACGACATCTACGTGTCACCCTCGCAAATCAAGTTGTTCGGACTCAAGACGGGCGACACGGTTAAAGGCGCCATCCGCCCCCCCAAAGAAGGAGAAAAGTATTTCGCGCTGCTGAAAGTGAGTCATATCAACGGTATGCAGCCCAAAGATGTGAGGGATCGTGTTCCATTCGACTATCTCACCCCGCTCTTCCCTACGCAGAAGTTCAATCTGCTGACAAGCGCTACCGGTCGTGATTTTGGCAACAGAATCATTGATCTGTTCACGCCTATAGGCAAAGGACAGCGCGGCCTGATTGTGGCGCAGCCCAAAACGGGCAAGACCTTCCTCCTCAAGGATATTGCCAACGCCATCACCAAGAATCACCCCGAATGCTATGTCATCATTCTCCTTATAGACGAACGTCCGGAGGAGGTAACCGATATGCGACGCAGTGTACGTGCAGAAGTAGTGGCATCCACCTTTGATGAGGCGGCCGACAACCACGTGCGACTGGCCAACATCGTACTGGAAAAGTCGAAGCGTATGGTCGAATGCGGGCACCACGTTGTCATCCTGCTCGACTCCATCACGCGTATGGCACGCGCCTACAATACGGTAGCCCCTGCTTCAGGCAAAGTACTCTCCGGAGGTGTGGAAGCAACAGCACTGCAGAAACCCAAAAAGTTCTTCGGAGCAGCCCGTGCCATTGAAAATGGCGGATCACTGACAATTCTGGCTACTGCACTTATTGATACAGGATCCAAAATGGACCAGGTTATCTTTGAAGAATTCAAGGGAACCGGCAACATGGAACTTCAGCTCGACCGCAACCTGGCCAACCGCAGACTGTATCCGTCTATTGACCTTACCAAGTCGAGTACCCGCCGCGAAGATCTGCTGCTTGACAAGGATACACTGCAGCGTATGTTTATACTCCGCAATCACCTGGCAGACATGAAGCCGGAAGAAGCCATGGAGTTTATGAAAAAACACATGATGCATACCTCCAGCAATGAAGAGTTTCTGGAGTCTATGAACCGATAATCAGACGTTAATTCTGGTTGAAGCGTTTCCGGGGAAAATGCGCAGGCTTCGTTCTGTAATTTTCTCCGGAGGCGTCTGATTGCTCCCTGATCTCCTTTATGGTGAGCACTCCATGCCGGTTTCCACAACCGGCATTGCTTTGCAGACGGTCCAGTTCCCTTTCAATATCCAGCAAGGCCGTTTCGATATTGAGCAGCGGGCGGTGAATAACCATTCTGATAATCCCTTCCGGATCTATGATGACAGCCAGCCGGTCGAGACCAGGCTGCGGCCTGCGGCCTGAAGCGATTCCGTACATCTTTGAAATGGTGAAATCAAGGTCTTCAATTACCGGAGCTTTCAGGTAAATACCCACGAAACGGCGGGCCTTGTCAGACCAGTCACTGTTGTGCCTGAGCACCTCATTGGTAATTCCCAGTACTTTGGTATTCCGCTCGTTGAGCCACCTTTCCTTCATGGCCAGAAAGGCCGAGAACATCGTCCAGGCAGATGTAAAGTTGGCCGGATGTGCAAAAAGAATACACCATCCGCCTTCGCTGTAACCGGGGAAACAGACCCTGCCCCTGTTAGTTTCGACCTCAAAGGCCGGAGCCTTGTCTCCTATGTGCGGCAAATCAGGAACGTGCGCAGACATTTTGCTGTATTTTAGTACAAAGGTATGCAGTTGTAACGTAAACGCACATTTTTCCTGTTTGTGCATGGAACAGGATTTTTTTAATGACCCCGTCAAAGATCGCCCAGCTGTGGCCTGATCACCAGTTCCTCTGCTACAGCTACCCCCGGAAGACAGTAGCAGCCCCATACTGCACTGGCGACATCAGAAGGCTCCATGATACGGCGGGCCGGGAGCTCAACACCATTCCAGGCATCCGACTGCGTATTGCCGGGCAACAGAGCCGTCACTCTGACACCATGTAACTTCAGTTCCTCTCTCAGGCAGCGGGAGAACCCCAGCAGGGCAAACTTGGTGATACTGTACAAACTCGATCCGTGATATGGCGCCTGACTGGCAATACTGCACATATTGAATATATGACCGTTCCCGCGGGCGACAAAAGACGGAATCAGCGCCCGGGTGAGATGGTAGGTTCCGTACAGGTTCAGGTTCATCAGCCTTTCAAGTGCACCGTCATCTCCATTCAGGATGAGACCCGGCTCATACAGTCCGGCATTATTTACCAGCACATCGGCACCACCCCATTTTTCCACAATCCAGGCGCCGAAATGCGCCGCCTGGCGGCTGTCGCTCATATCTGCCTGAAAAGTCAGCAGTTCGCGGCCCGGGAAAGAGGAAGCCCAGGCTTCGCTCATTCTCTCCAGATCCTCGCCCGTGCGTGCGCATACACACACGCTGAAATTATTTTCTGCAAAAATTTCGGCAATGGCGCGACCAATCCCTTTGGTAGCGCCGGTTACGACAACTCTCTTCATGTGCCGGGGAATTATTTTTGTGAATAAACGAATGAATTAACCGACTTTTGCGTTTTAAACACCCGAACCGAAAGAAGTATGATCAAGGCACTTCAAAAATACAACTATTTACATGATCTGGGTGAATACCTGATCATGATGAAGCACGCACTGGCGCGGCCGGAGAAATTTTCCATGTACTGGAAAGAGACTGCCCGGCAGATGAACGATATCGGTGTGGGTTCCCTTCTGATTGTCTGTCTCATTTCGGTTTTTATCGGAGCGGTTGCCGCTTTGCAATTCGCCTATCAGCTCGACGGGCAGCTTATACCAAGGTACTATATAGGTTATATTGTACGCGATCTGGCACTGATAGAACTGTCGCCCACCATCACCTGTCTCGTTCTGGCGGGCAAGGTAGGATCAAACATGTCGGCTGAAATCGGGGGTATGCGCCAAAAGGAGCACATTGATGCCATGGAGGTAATGGGCGTCAACACAGCTTCATTCCTGATTGCACCAAAACTGGTGGCTGCGCTCGTGGTAGTTCCGCTGCTGGTAACTTTCTCTGCATTTGTGGCGGTTATCGGAGGCTACCTGTCGAGTGTACCTACCGGGCTTATCACCGACGACGAGTATATCCGCGGGCTGAGATCATTTTTTGTACCATACAACGTATTCATGATGTACGTCAAGTCTTTTGTATTTGCGTACATACTCACCACTGTTTCCTGCTATCAGGGATATCATGTAAAGGGTGGCAGCGTAGAGCTCGGACATGCGAGCACGCGCGCAGTGGTATTCAGTGATATTTTCATCCTGCTTGCCGACTACCTGATTGCTGCCCTTCTCAACGGATAAGGCACTGACCTGATCAGAACCAGTAACTGGCGGCGGCAGCGAAGGCCAGTGTAGCCTGCCCGGGCAGATTTCCGCCGCGGAAATAGTCTTTTCTGGGAAAATCGCCGGTAATAACCGGGAATGCAGACACACTGATTTTTTCTGAAACCCTGTACTCGGCGCCCAGTGCAATCTGGAATCCCGGGAAGAAGCGCCTCGGAGCGTGAAACTCCACGGTATATGCGTTATCACTCTGAGGCTGCAGCTCCGGAGTATCCATCTGATAGGCTGTGACATCAAACCTGTTCCTGATCAGGCAGTTACCCACAACACCGGCTCTTGCAATACCGGAAATACGCCCCTCTCCGATTCTGGCTGCCACTGTCAGCGGAATCTGGAGCAGCTGAACCTCTTCAACACTCCTTATTACAGCTTCAACCCGCTCATTTTCGCCGGGTACATTGCCGCCCACCACATCAGCTCTGAGTGTGACCGAGGCGGAGCCCCCGTAAGTATTCAGGTCGTACTGGAAACTTCTGGCTTCCGGGTGATGACCGCCTCCGCCGGGAATAGTTTGTCCTTCCCTGAACTGGAACCGGGGCTTGTGGATTGTTTGTCTGGTCATTTCCTGATACGCCAATCCTCCTTCGAGTGCAATTTTTCTGTTGACAGCCCGACCGAGGCGAAGCGAAAACGAAGTGGTAGTTTCCGGGGTTTCACTGCGACTGGCAAATACCGGTCCGGGGCCGCCGGGATGAGCCCTCATATTCCGCTCCGCAATCCGGCCCGGAGCCACAGCCGCCAGCCAATACCATTTCCTGCCGCCCCCGACCGGTTTGACGGGTGGAGCGGCGGCAGGAGGAATCGAAACGGATTTTGATGTTGCAAGCGGACTCAGCTCCACCGGTGGCAACAGAGCCAATCCGGCACTGAAGGCTG
>CAIYFY010000085.1 GCA_903925535.1 uncultured Bacteroidota bacterium
AAAAAACAGATAGAGCCCCGTGGTGAGGGGCAAATGGAATTATTACGGAAGGGCGGGTTAGTCAGCAGAATCGCTAAATAAATCTGAAAAGGGTTTTACGGCGCTAAGGTACTGATTTATTCAAATATCAAACGAACTCTTTTTCTTTATTTCAGTCAGCACTCTCCTCCCAAATTTTCTTCCGATTTGGCAAATTGATTTGGCTTTGTTTTTATTTTATTCAACGGCATTGTTAGCGTGAAATTCAGAATAATATTATCCCTGAACAATAAAAATTGAATCTCTCAAATCTGTGATCTCTGAAAAATTTGTGAAAACACTGTTTACATTTGCGCTGCTGTCCGGAGGTTGTCCCGGATAGCCTCACCATAATTATTATGATCAGACTACCGGCAGAATGGGAGCCTCAAAGCGGGGTGCAGCTTACTTTCCCTCACAGCGAAACGGACTGGGCCGACATGCTCGATGATGTACTGCCCTGTTTTATTGAAATTGCCACAACCATTGCGAAATATGAACAGGTCGTCGTTGTTTGCAGAAACACGGAGGAAACCCGCATGTTGTTCAAGGATGTACCCGCAGACAATATCAGGTTTGTCGGGTGCAACTCCAATGATACCTGGTCTCGTGATCATGGCGGTATTGTAATCGAAGAGAACGACAAACTTGTACTGCTTGATTTTGTCTTTAACGGGTGGGGACTGAAATTTGCGGCCGACAAAGACAACCTGATAACCGGCAAACTGGCGGAAATTGGTGTGTTCAATACCGCATTCCGGCATGGGGGTATGGTACTGGAAGGTGGCGGAATTGAGTCGGATGGCAGGGGAACGCTTCTCACAACAGCAGAGTGTCTGTTGTCGCCAAACAGGAATCCACACCTCGGGAAAGAGGAGATAGAGGAAAAACTCAAACAGCTCTTCGGCCTGGATCGCGTGTTGTGGCTTGATCACGGTTATCTGGCAGGCGACGATACTGATTCACATATTGATACCCTGGCCCGATTTTGCGATCCTGAAACGATTGCCTACGTGAAGTGTGACAATCCGGAAGATGAGCACTTCGAGTCGCTTTCCCTGATGGAGAAGGAGCTGCAGTCGTTTCTGACCTCAGACGGAAACCCTTACAGACTGATACCGCTTCCCTGGCCGGATCCCTGCTTCGACACCGATGGAAACAGGCTGCCCGCCACTTACGCCAATTTTTTGATTGTCAATGGCGCGGTACTGGTTCCTGTCTATGGCGTTAAACAGGATGAGGCAGCCCTGGGGCTGTTTAAAGCGTTGTTTCCCGGTCGCACAATACACGGAGTCAACTGCCGGTCGCTGATTGAGCAGCACGGATCCCTGCACTGTGTTACGATGCAATTCCCTGCAGGAGCGTTATCTTGAATCCTGATCTGTCAAAGAACATCTATCTCCGCGGCTCAAAGTTATTCAGCCTTTTCAATGAAAGTCCCGACACCTTTTTCCGGTTTTTTGCGCAATCCGTTGCGCAATCGTTTGCGGTTGATAACTTTCGTTTATTGTTGATAACTTTGTATTTTCAGTTTTGAAATATCCGTGTGCCGGTCTTCTCTTCAAACACGGTTTATTTTGAATTGACGAATTGTAATTTACAAAAAATCTGAATCAGGGCATGAAGCGCAGTACTATCAAAGATGTTGCAAACCGGCTCGGGGTGAATCCCTCGACGGTTTCCCGTGCCCTGAAAGACCACCCGGATATCGGGCTGGCGCTCAGGGAGGAAATTAAGCGGGTGGCTGCCGAAATGCGTTATACCCCGAATCAGATGGCCGTACAGCTACGCCAGCGCCAGAGCCATCTGATCGGTTTGGTAATTCCTGAAATCACCATGTTCTTCTATCCATCGGTGATCAGGGGTATCGAAGAAGTCCTCGAGCCCCGCGGATACCAGCTGGTGATGCTTCCCTCAAACGAATCGCCGCTCAGAGAGGCGCAAAATCTCCGGTTCTGTGGAGAGAATCAGCTGGCAGGGGTGCTTATTTCCTTTACACGTCATACATCACCTGCCGACGGACTCTCGCTTCTGACGAGACTGGATATGCCGGTGGTGGTTTTCGACAAGTCACTGCCCGATTTGCCTTTCGACTCGGTGATTCTGGAAGATGAAGAGGCTGCCTGTCGCGCCACCCGGCATCTGATTGATTCCGGTTGCACAAGGATCGGTGGAATTTTCGGCAGTCCGAATCTGCTGATTACACAAAAAAGACTGCAGGGTTTCAGACGAGCGCTCTCGCTTTCAGGACTCCCTTTCTCGGAGGCCATGGTCAGGTTCGCGGGAGATGCAGCAGAGGCCGATCTCTGCGTGCGTGAAATGATAGCTCTGGAGGTCATCCCGGATGCCCTGTTCATGATGTCTGACGAGATCGTTATGGGGGCTTATCCCGCTATTCTGCGCTCCGGTATCAGGATTCCTGAAAATTGTTCCGTTATTTGCATCAGCGATGGCTTTATCCCGGGGTGTTATTATCCCGGCATCTCCTACCTGCACCACGATGGCGCCGGTATTGGCAGGGAAGCGGCACTCCGCCTGATTGGCCTGATTGAATCTGACCGGTCTGTCGCCCTCCCGGAGCACCGGATGGTCAACGCAGAACTGGTAGAACTTGAATCAACAAATCCTGTTTTAAAAGGTGATTAATAACTCAATTGTCAAGGTCGGACTGATTCAGCAGTCATGCTCCGACAACAGAACTGAAAATATTGGCAAATCGCTGAGGGGTATCGAACAGTGTGCGCAAAATGGCGCCAGCCTGGTTGTGCTGCAGGAACTCCATTGCGGCCCGTATTTCTGTCAGGCGGAAGATACCTCCATGTTCGACTGGGCAAATCCGATTCCCGGCCCGGATACAGATGTCTTTTCAGAAGCTGCCCGGAAGCACGGCGTCGTCCTGGTTTCCTCGCTCTTCGAAAAAAGAGCTCCCGGCCTGTACCATAATACGTCTGTGGTATTCGAAAAAGATGGATCCATTGCCGGTATGTATCGCAAGATGCACATCCCCGACGATCCCGCCTACTATGAAAAGTTCTATTTCACACCCGGCGATCTCGGGTTTCAGCCCATTCAGACTTCAGTCGGTAAACTCGGGGTACTTGTTTGCTGGGATCAGTGGTATCCGGAGGCTGCCCGCCTGATGGCGCTGGCTGGTGCCGAACTGCTCATCTATCCAACTGCCATAGGGTGGGAGAGTACCGATCCGGCTGATGAAAAGGGCCGTCAGCATGACGCCTGGTTTACTGTGCAGCGCGCGCACGCGGTCGCGAACGGACTCCCGGTTATTGCCGTCAACAGGGTAGGGCACGAACCCGACTGGACCGGCGTAACAAACGGTATCCAGTTCTGGGGACAGAGTTTTGTAGCCGGCCCGCAGGGGGAGGTATTGTATCTGGCCCCTTCCGACAAGGAAGAAACCACGGTGGTGGAAATTGACAGGTCACGCACGGAAGCCGTCAGAAGAATCTGGCCGTTTTTCCGCGACAGGCGCATAGACGCCTATAATGATATTACCAAACGATATCTGCTATAGTAAGACAAATCAAAATAAAAAGGATTTTCCATCTTTTAGCTGAACTGTCAACTCATGAATGGTGCGGGTAGACAGCGAACGCACCATCACCTCCTTGAAGGCTGCCAGATCATTATGTACCAGACAAGGCCTGTCCGGATTACACATTTTTACACCGATCGCGCATGTTTTCAGCGCCAGCGTGCTGTCAGTTATCTGCAGAATTTCTGACAGTTTGATTTCTGCCGTGCGCTCGTTTATGTAGAAACCGCCATGTGGCCCCTTGGTAGATTCAAGTACTCCGTGCCTGACCAGATCCTGCATGATCTTTCCAAGAAAATGGTGAGGAATATCCAGCGCCTCGGATATTTCCCTGAGACCCACCCTGGCCTCATTTTCACTTTGAAGCGCCACAAAAGCCGTTGCCCTGACGGCATAACCAAATGTTTTCGAGAAAAACATGGCGCAAAGGTAGGGTTTTATCCGAGTCGGATTCAATATGACCTGAATCAGTTTCGTAAATGACGCCACTCATAACTCCTCCGAAAAGACTGCGGCTACTTTTGTGAAAAAAAAGAGTTAAGGCTCTTTTATTCTTCAATTAATTAACACTGCAGATCATGTTCAGCAAAACCACATTACTAACTGTGCTGCTCGCCCTGAGTATAGCTTCCTGTACTTCGAAGAAACAGGCAGATGAAGCGGCAAAGAACTCTCCCACACCTTCGGAAGCGGCTACTCCTCAGCC
This sequence comes from uncultured Bacteroidota bacterium, assembly GCA_903925535.1. Classification (GTDB taxonomy): domain Bacteria; phylum Bacteroidota; class Bacteroidia; order Chitinophagales; family Saprospiraceae; genus M3007. The sequence continues at coordinate 4,278 of CAIYFY010000085.1, forward strand.
TGAAGTTCATGGAGCAGAAATGAAATCTGTCGAACTGACGACCCCCCTCAACAAGGAGTGGGTGAGCGCCGGCAAAAGTATCTATGACACCAAGTGCCTTGCATGTCACAAACTCACAGATGAGAAACTCGTGGGGCCCGGGTGGTCCGGCGTTACCAGGAAACGCGAGCCAGTCTGGATTATGAATATGATCACGAACGTAGAAATGATGCTGGAGAAGGATGAGGAGGCTCAAAAGCTTCTTGAGCAGTGTCTGGTGCGCATGCCCAATCAGAATGTTACGCAAGATGATGCCCGCAAAATTCTCGAATTCATGCGCTCCAACGACGGCGAAAAATAATTGTCAACCAAATCAAGTCAAGTCATGAAATTTCAACCTTATCACCTGCTGTTTGCCGTTCTGATCTCGGGATCAGCGATGTTGCTTCCAGCCTGCAAACCTCATAACCCCACGTCGGCCGTTGAGGGTGACGCCGCCTCCAAAGTGTATGTGGCACCCGGAAAGTACGACGAGTTTTACAATATTGTGTCCGGTGGTTTCAACGGTCAGGTCAGTGTTTACGGACTGCCTTCTGGTCGCTTGTTCCGGATCATCCCGGTATTCTCCCAAATGCCTGAAAATGGATGGGGCTATAGCGAGGAAACAAAACCCATGCTCAATACTTCTCACGGTTTTGTACCCTGGGACGACAGTCACCACATCGCCCTTTCCACCACAAACGGCGAACACGATGGCCGCTGGGCTTTTGTTAATGCCAACAACACACCCCGTATTGCCCGGATCAACCTCAGCACCTTCCGAACCGAAGAAATCATCGAAATTCCGAACAGCTCGGGCAATCACTCGTCGCCTTTCATCACTGAAAACTCCGAGTATGCCGTAGCCGGAACGCGTTTTTCCTATCCAATGGATGATGATGCCTCTAACCCCGACGTGCCCATCAGTACTTACAAACAGAATTTTAAAGGCACTGTCTCCTTTATCGGCATCAACCCGGAGAGCGGACGAATGAATGTAGCCTTTCAACTGCTCCTGCCCGGGGTCAATTTTGACCTGAGCCGCTGCGGCCGAGGTCCTTCTCACGACTGGTTCTTCTTCTCATGCTATAATACCGAACAAGCCAATACGCTGCTGGAGGTAAATGCATCGCAGAAAGACAAGGACTTTATTATGGCGGTGAACTGGAAAAAATGCGAGGAATACGCCAAAGCAGGTAAAGGCAAAGTGACCAGGGTTCGATACGCACACAATGTGTACGACGAAACAAAGCACGCAGCTACTTCAACTATTGAAACAGAAACAATCGTTCTCGACCCGAAGTCACTCAAGGATGTTGTGTATTTCATGCCTTGCCCGAAATCACCGCACGGCTGTGACGTGGATCCGACCGGAGAATATATCTGTGGTTCTGGCAAGCTGGCCGCTGTTATTCCGGTATTCTCTTTCAGTAAAATTCAGAAAGCCATCTCGGATGCCAACTTTGAGGGAGAATTCGACGGAATTCCGGTGCTCAAATATGATGCGGTACTGCACGGTGAAGTCAAAAAACCGGGGCTGGGTCCTTTGCACACCGAGTTCGACGGCAAAGGTTTTGCCTATACTTCATTCTTCGTCTCCTCAGAAATCGTGAAGTGGAATATCGAAAAACTCGAAGTGGTTGACAGGGTTCCCACCTATTATTCTATTGGTCACCTGTGTGTTCCGGGAGGTCCAACCCGCAAACCACACGGCAAGTATGTGATTGCCTACAACAAGATTACCAAAGATCGTTACCTGCCAACTGGTCCTGAACTTACTCAGTCGGCTCAGCTGTACGATATCAGCGGTGATAAAATGAAGTTACTGCTCGACTTCCCCACAACGGGCGAACCGCACTATGCCGAGGCTATTCCCGCTTCATTGGTGACACCCAAACAGACGAAGATCTACAAAATTGAGGAAAACAATCACCCCTATGCTGCAAAAGGGGAGAAGGAAGCCAAAGTCTTCAGAGAAGGAAATAAAGTGCACGTGGTGATGACTTCCATCCGCTCGCACTTCACACCTGATAATATTGAGGGCGTGAAACTCGGCGATGAGGTGTATTTCCACGTCACTAACCTCGAGCAGGACTGGGACGTACCACACGGTTTCGCGGTAAAGGGTGCCAATAACGCCGAAATTCTCATTATGCCGGGTGAAACCTGCACGCTTAAATGGGTGCCCGATCGCGTGGGTGTTTTCCCGATTTACTGCACCGACTTCTGTTCGGCACTCCACCAGGAAATGCAGGGCTATGTCCGCGTCTCCAAATCAGGCGCCAACGTTCCGCTGACTTTCAGCACGGGCAAAAAGGCGGAAGAAGGCAAGTAGGTTTTGGTGATAAAATGGGTATGGGATGCCTGGGTGATAATCCAGTACCCCATACCCTTCACCCAACACCCTAAAATAAAACAACAAATCATGACTCTTTCAAATACAACCCGCGTGTTGGTGGCAATCGGCTCCTTGCTGATCGGCGTATCTTTTTTTGTGCCGCTCTGGCAAATTCTGCTTTGGGCGCCACAGTATCCGGAAGGTCTCACGATGAAAATCTGGTACAACAAGCTGTCAGGTGAAATCGAGATTATCAACGGACTGAACCACTACATTGGTATGAAACACATCAGCGTGGAGATGTTCCCCGAGTTCGGCTATATCGGGATTCTGATCGGGTTGCTGATGGCTGTGGGACTTGCATCGGCCCTGTTCAAAAGCGCCAGATTGCTGTTTCTCTTTACGCTGATGTCCTATGTTTACGGTGTGGCCGCTCTTTGGGATTTTTATCGCTGGGGATATGATTACGGACACAACCTGGACCCGAATGCAGCCATCAAGGTGCCCGATATGTCTTATCAGCCTCCTCTGCTGGGCTACAAGAACCTGCTCAATTTTACGTCATATTCCGGTCCCGACACGGGAGCATGGATTATCATTGTGGTGTGCCTGATGACCACGGTTCTTTGGTGGCGGGAATTTTTTAAATCCGGAAAAAAGATCGGTCTGGCATTCAGGAAATCTGCTGTTGCTGCCTTGCTGCCATGGATGACACTCTGGTCTTGCAATACTGAGCCTGATCCAATACAGTTTGGCAAGGATGAGTGTGCCAATTGCAGAATGACACTGACAGACAAGCGGTTTGGCGCTGAAATTATGACGAAAAAGGGTAAATCCTGCAAGTTTGATGACCTGAACTGCCTGGCGCACTTTAAAAAATCAGGCACGGTACCTGTTGCTGAATTTGCTGCCGAGTATGTTGTCTGCTTCGACAAGCCGGGTACTTTCCTCAAAGTCGAAGAGGCTTTTTATCTGAGCGGAGAACAGGTGAGAAGCCCGATGAGGGGAGATGTTGCCGCATTCTCTTCAATGGATGCATTGAAAAAGGCAAAAACTGATCTGGGAGAGGGCAATGAACTTGTATGGGAAGATATTGTCAAACTCTTCTGACCATGAAACAGTTGAATCTGATCCTGTTATTCGCTGCGCTGGTCTTCCTGCCGGAAATTCTGCAGGCTCATGTATGGTCGGTAGGACCAGACAAGACGCTTTCCACTGTCCGTGAGGCGCTCGACAAAGCAGAAAATGGTGATACCATTTATGTTTACTCAGGCTATTATGCCGAAGGGAATCTTCAGGTCAATAAATCTGTCGTACTTACGGGTTGGGGTTTCCCTGTTCTCGACGGACAAAAGCAATTCGAAATTCTGACGGTCAATGCTTCAAATGTCACCATAAATGGTTTTGACATCAGGAATTCCGGACAGATGAGCACGATTGATCTGGCCGGGATAAAGGTGCTTTCCGCTTCTTTTGTAACGGTCGAGAACAATCTGATCCGCGATTGTAACTTCGGAATTTATCTGTCCAACACTACTGATTGCATTGTCAGAAACAACGATGTAAGGGGCGTTCTGAAAGAAGAGCAGAACTGCGGAAACGGTGTTCATATCTGGAAAGGAGAACGTGAGCTGGTAGCAGATAACTACCTGACGGGCCATCGCGATGGTATTTACTTCGAATTTGTTACCGATTCAGAGATCAGAAATAACAACAGCGAGGGGAATATGCGATACGGACTCCATTTTATGTTTTCTCATAATGACCATTACCACCACAACCGTTTCTATAACAACGGCGCAGGGGTAGCAGTCATGTATTCACGACAGGTGAAAATGACCGAGAACCGATTCAGCCATAACTGGGGTAGTTCTGCCTACGGTATTTTGCTGAAGGACATTACCGACAGTCACATCTGGAAAAACGTGTTCGACAGCAACTCTGCCGGTGTGTATATGGAAGGGGCCAGTCGTATAATACTGGAACAGAATGAGTTTCTGGAAAATGGATGGGCTTTGCGTATTCAGGCAAGCTGTGACGCCAATACAGTGCGTTTGAACAATTTCAGAGGGAACTCTTTCGATGTTTCCACCAATGGTCATCTTGTAATGAACTCATTCAGTCAGAATTACTGGGATCGTTATGAAGGCTACGACCTGAACAGGGATGGCACCGGGGATGTGTCTTTCCGGCCTGTGAGCCTGTTCGCCGTTGTGGTTGAACGCATGCCTTACGGAATTATGCTGATGCGCAGCTTTATGGTGTATCTTCTTGACAAAGCCGAAAAACTGATTCCCTCGCTCACCCCCGAACAACTCATG
>CAIYFY010000086.1 GCA_903925535.1 uncultured Bacteroidota bacterium
ACCTGCTCTAAACCCTAAGTAACTCATCACTCTCAACTATTCAAGTTCAACAATATGGCTGGACATCAAACATACGAAGAGCAGAAGCAACTGGTATTCTACGGACTCAAACTGCTCGCTGTCATCACTATTGTAGAAGTTGCCTTTGCACTCTTCGCAAAAGGGCATATTTCCCCGAGCATCACATTCGGAAAGGATGGCGGTTTCGGGCAGGCTCTCTACATGCTCGCCATGGTGGGCGCCAGCGCCTACAAGGCCTATTTCATTGTCTTCTACTTCATGCACATGGCCCACGAGGTTCGTGGACTTGTACTCAGCGTATTGCTTCCCACCACACTGCTCATCTGGGCAATCATAGCCTTCTTCCAGGAAGGAGGATCCTGGGGCAGCAGGCGTGAGCAGATACAGGAAAAAAATCTGGAGGTTGTTCAACCGGCTCCCAAACCTCAGGGTTATATCCTGCCGGGTACGTTGAAAGGATAAAGAATCTGAGGCGGGGAACAAAACCCCGCCTTTTTTGTTTTTCAAACCATCAGTCTGTCTCATTTCGCAAGCCACAAGCTTGTCAAAACCTGAATTCTCCGATATGTCCAATCAAGAAAATACAGGCAAATCTGCCGGTAAAAATAAAATTGTCCGGACTGCCATCATAGTCTTCATGCTGGTGGTACTGCCCGCTCTGTCCTACTATTACCTGAGCGGCGGACTTCAGCTTCGCAAGGATGCCATAGGAAAGAAGGAGACTTATGGTCAGGTAAGACCAATCTATGTTATTTATCCCGACGGACTGAAAGAAGACCAGATCAAGGACAAGGTTTGTGTTATTCACTATTTTGGAGAGGGGCCGGATCTTACACCCGAGAACAGACAGATACTAGATACTGCAGAGAAGCTTTTCGACCAGTTTGGTACAGACAATAATTTCCGCCTGGTAATGATTGCCCGCGACGGAACTGCCGAGTTCCGTTCTCATTATCAGAAAATGCCCAGTTCCGATTTTGTAACCTGGGCCTGGAATGGTTCAACCGGACAATGGCGTACCATAATGGAAAATGCCTATGATCTGTACTGCAAATCCGAGGATGTTGATCCGGAAAAGTACTACTTCGGTGTTTGCGACGCAACCGGCCAGATCAGGCACTTCTATAATGCACTGGATAAAGAGGACATCAACAAAATGGTGCAGCACATTGCTATCATGCTGCCCAAATAACTGATCAGGAACTATCCCAACAACAGTCATGGCAAACATTGCACTCGAAAAAAAACTCAATACACTCGCATACGTGGTATCAGTAGTGGTACTGCTGCTCGTTGGACTCATGCGCCGCGTGAAAATCGAAACCGATATTGATTTCAGTTTTCTGCCCCCGGTACACGCTTCCCTTAACGCGTTAACTGCAGTTATCCTTGTGGTAGCTTTCATCCATATCAAAAACGGCAGGGTGGAGCAACACAGAAAGGCTATCTATGCTGCCATGGTTACCTCGGCACTGTTCCTGCTCAGCTACGTCCTCTATCACTTCACGACACCGGAAACGCGTTTCGGGGGAGAAGGAACTATCAGATACATTTACTTCTTCATTCTGATTACCCATATTGTGCTTGCTGCGGTAACGCTGCCCTTTATTTTGCTGACTTTCAACAGGGCGTTTACCGACCAGTTCGACCGCCACAAAAAGATGGCCCGCTGGGTTTTCCCTCTGTGGCTCTATGTGGCAGTGACCGGTCCGGTCTGCTATCTGATGCTCAAACCATACTATTGAACCAAACAAAGCAATATTATGCGTTCGTTTTTTCAAAAAACTGCACTGATACTCTTACTTCTGATCACCATTTATGCGTCAGCATCGGCACAGTGTGCCATGTGCAAGGGTGCTGCTGAAACTGCGCTCAAACAGGGTGGCGGTGATCCACAGGGACTCAATAACGGCATTTTGTACATGCTGGCCATGCCCTACCTGCTTGTAGGAGCTATCGGGTTCTGGTGGTGGAAGAACAGGAGAAAGGAGAACGATCCTCCTGTTGCCGCGATGCTCGAAGAAGAGGAGTAGTCTAGAACTCGCCACCTGAGGGCGACTTTCTCAGTACCGAGACAGTTCTCCATAACTGCCAGATCCACCAGGCAGCGAGAGCCGGCGTCACAATCAGGCTCAGGCTGTTGTAGTAGACGGCGCTTTCCAGATCGAAGTGAATAAGATGCATGACGGCTCTCGTCATACCACAGCCCGCACATTCGATGTCAAAAAATCTTTTGGAGGGGCATATGGCAGGTCCGTTGTCAAAATAGTCTGCCGGGAGTGTGAGGAGAACCAGTGGTATCAGTACCATGATTCCAGCAAGGGCCCACGCTGTAATTTTATGTTTTTCCATCTTGAAAAAACAGCCGCGACACTGGATGGCCAGCGTCGCGGCTGCTGATTTGAATGACAGGCTGTTACTTGTAGTAGTCCTTCATTTTTGTGAGGGCGTGAATCAGTCCGGGCAGCCAGCACAGCATGGTGAGCAGCAGATTGATAATCCAGTCTGACCCAGACCAGTCGCTGAAGAGGCCCATAGCAATCCATGCCAGACCGAAGATAGCCAGCAGAATATAGACATTTTTGTCAATATCCGGGTCGCTGTTCTGCATATCGCCCAGTTCGTTTTTGACTTTAATCTGAGCGGCTTTCAGAGCCACGGCATTTTTTATCCCGAGGCGCTGTCCGGTCATTTCGCGATATTTGGCCGGAGTGAGATCAAGAAATTTCTCCGCACCCATTTTGACGAGGTTCGGATCAATCTCTTTTACGGCTGTCGCGCTGTTCATGTCGTTCAGACTGACAGTTGTTTCAGCTTTCGTGTTTCCGGTTAACAGAAACAGAAGAGCCATTGCAAGGCAGAGTTGTTTCATAGTACAAGGAATAGTGTTGGTTATGCCTACTCGCTCGGGGCTTTTCGGCTTCGGCCCGTCTTTTGGTAGCGCTAAGTTATAACTCGCTTTTGTCTTTCAGACTGACATTAAGATTTTTAAAACAAAATATTCCTTGATTATACGCTTTGAGCGCAGCAACCTTGTCATTTTCTGCCATGTTTCTCCATTGATTTTTTGCTTCGTAATAATTTCTGCCCATTTTTGCCCTGCATAAACTGTTATCATGAAAATAGCTGTCTTTCCGGGGTCTTTTGACCCTATAACCGTTGGCCACGTTAATCTGGTAGAACGGGCGATGCCACTTTTTGATAAAATTGTGGTTGCCGTTGGCATTAATTCTTCCAAGAAATATCTCTTTTCACTGGAGCAGCGCATTGAATGGCTCAAGCTGGTTTTCCGGGGACAAGAAAAGGTGGAGGTGGATCATTTCCAGCATCTTACGGCACATTACTGTCAGAAAATCGGTGCAAGGTACTTGCTTCGCGGTTTGAGGAACGCTTCAGACTTCGATTACGAGAAGACTATTTCCCAGGTAAACCACATTGTTGGCGAGGGTATTGAAACGGTGTTTCTCATTTCACAGCCGGAGTACTCGCACATAAGCAGTACGATTGTCAGGGAGGTTATTATTGGCGGCGCCGATGCGACACCATTTCTGCCAGACGAAATCAGAATTGAACCGTTCAAACCGTAACCTGAGTTACATGCCAATGCTGTTTTTCGGTATATCTTTGTGCTTCCTATTTAGCCCTGGTCACCATTTTCCAAATTCA
>CAIYFY010000087.1 GCA_903925535.1 uncultured Bacteroidota bacterium
CGTTTCGATCAGGCCATGCTGCTGGCCGATGAAGGTGCCAATCTGCTCGCCCAGGAAAAAACCGATGAGGCCATTGCAAAATGGACTGAAGCACTCAGGCTGCAGCCGGATAATTGTGAAATCCTGTACTACCGCGGAACAGCCTATGTCAATCAGAACAAGCGCAACGAGGCCTGTGCCGACTACAACCGTATCAAATCCATCCTGGGCGTCACCTGGTTCGAGGGAATCAGGCGGGTAGTGTGCGGAATATAGATCAGAAGAGTGAACCCTGTTGCCCGCCCACCTCTTTCGGGCCGCGCATGGCAACCCCGGGCATATCGGCCGAAAAGGTCTGCCACGAAAAGGCAGCCAGTTCGGGTGCCAACAGGTTGTCCGGCTCATGCGTAAAGAAATACGCCGACTCCAGTCCGTTCTCCATCCAGTATTTCAGTCGCTCCGACCACTCGCGCACCCGCGTGTAGTCGGATGCGTGCAGAGAATTTCCAACAAAACGAATCAGTACGGTGGAGGCGGTAAGCTGCAAATGGCACACATCGCGTCTTCCCGCCACGTCTGTGATTACAGCCGATATCCCCCTGTTGCGCAGCATGGAAAAATACTTTTCGGCGTAATAACCTCCCGAAAAAAAATCGGGATGCCTGACCTCTACGGCAAGCGGTATCCACGCAGGAAATCGCTGCAGGAATTTTTCAAGTACCGACAGGTCCTCGGGAGAAAAAGCCGGGTGAAGCTGAATAAAACAGCTGCCGAGCCGGGGGCCCAGTTCCGCAATAACTTCGCAGAACACATCAATTTCCCGTCCGGACACACCCAGATCCCGTGAATGGCTGATGGTCTGAGGTATTTTGGGGCAAAACCGGAAGTCCGGAGGCGTTTCGTCGCGCCATCGAAGCACCGTGGCCGTATCGGGAATCCTGTAATGGGTGGTGTTGTGTTCGATGGTGTTGAACTGCCTGCCGTACTGTTTCAGATAGTCCCTGTCCCTGGTGCCGGCTTCATACCATTTCCCTGTCCAGGCGCGCATGTTGTAGCCTGTCGGACCGATATACAGTCGTGGAGTATCAAACGGTTTCCCGATCAGTACTTCCTCATTTCCCTTCGGCTCCTCGGGGAGCCTGAAATCAACCAGATCAACAGATGTCAGTTTTCCGAAGTCCATAAGCCTGAATTTTTCTGACGAAATCCCACACAACTATTCCTGCAGCAACAGATACGTTCAGTGAGTGTTTGGTTCCGAACTGGGGAATTTCAAGTGCACCCGAGCAATGGCCAAGTACTTCTTCCGACACCCCCTCCACCTCGTTGCCCAGCACAAAGGCGTATTTTTTGTCCTTGGTGAGTGTAAAATCAGGCAGCATGATACTGCCTGTGGTTTGCTCGACGGCCAGCACTTCAAAACCTGCTTCCTTCAGTCTGCACACCGCCTCTGAAGCAGAATCCATGTATTCCCACAAAACGGTTTCGGTGCTGCCGAGTGCTGTTTTCAGGATTTCCCGGTGTGGTGGCCTGGATGTGATACCGCACAGCATGATTTTTTCTACTGCAAATGCATCCGCTGTGCGAAAAACGGAGCCCACATTGAGACCCGAACGGATATCATCGAGTACAAGTACCAGGGGCAATTTGTCTGAATTCCTGAATTCTTCCACAGACAAACGGTTTAATGCCGACATCGCCAGTTTTTCCATGCTGCAAAGTTGCGGAAATGTTGAAACTTTGCCGCCGACTTCTACGTACCACTTTGGTACATTTCCTTGAAACTTGTAATATTTGTTATGTTCCGTCTGTTGCTTGCCCTGCTTCTTCCGCTGAGTGCCTCTGCTCAGGTTATCAGTATTAATAATGCCCGGATTTTACCTGTTGGTGACACAGTGACTGTACGCGGAGTAGTCACCAATGGCTACGAACTGGGTAAAATCAGGTATTTTCAGGACGGAACCGCCGGTATTGCGGCCAATCCCGGCACAGGCTCGGTTACCGGATTTGAAACTTCCGTCACAGCCGGCGACAGTATAGAGGTTACCGGTATCATCAAGTCAGTCTATGGCCTGGTGGTGATTGATCCGATTCTCGCTTTTTCAGAAATAGCTGCTGTTGCGGTGCCTGCACCCAGAACCGTTTCTTTTTCCAGTCTGGATCCGGCACTGGAAGGTCAGCTGGTTCGCATAGAGTGTGTAAGTTTCGCTGCTGGCGGAGGAGTATTCGATGGGGGCGCCACTTACAGCGCGGTTGACCTGAGTGGTTACGATGCCCGCGTGGCCATACGGAGCGGACATCCGCTGGACAACGACCCGATCCCGGGAACGCCGGTATCGCTGACGGGTGTACTGTCGCGCTATTTCGATTTGCAGATTCTGCCCCGCAACCTGAATGATTTTGCGCCTGCAACCTGTTTTTACTACACCGACCAGCCCGAACAGTCTGAAATTGCAGCAGGTGGCTTCCGGCTCGACTGGAAAACCAGCCTGCCGTCCACAGCCGTACTCAAATACGGCACCACGCCCGCCCTCGGCAGCGAGATTGCTATTCCCGGTAATTCGGCAGGTCACACGCATGTATTTACCGGACTGCAATCAGGCGTGGTATATTGGGTTCAGGTAGTTTCGACTTCGAATGGAGCCGTCTCCATGTCTGAGCTGCGCCCTTTCGTTACCCGTTCAGTTTCCTCCGGTCAAATAAAGGTATATTTCAGCAGGAGTGTTGATCCGGCCTTCAGCAATGGATTTGTACCCGATGGCCAGTCTTCTGCCGAGGCAGTAGCCGAGACGATCAGCAGAATAAACGCCGCACAGCAGACCATTGATGTAGCGATGTACAACAACAATCGCAGCGACCTGACCAATGCGCTGAAAAGTGCGCACAGCCGGGGCGTTAAAATCAGGTATGTGGCCTCAAAGAACGTGACAAATTCCGCACTGAACCCGCTTCCTCCATTCCCGGTTATTTTTGTCAACGACGGTACCATCATGCACAACAAATTCATGATAACAGACGCTGATATGCCAGACAAGGCCTGGGTAATGACCGGATCCATGAACTGGACCAATACCAATATCAACAACGATCTGAACAACCTGTTATTCATTCAGGACCAGTCGCTGGCGAGGGCCTACACCCTGGAATTTGAGGAAATGTGGGGCAGCGATGGCGATACCCCCGATGCACTGCGGAGCAAAAGCGGTTCTGTGAAGCGGGATAATACGCCGCACAATTTCATAATTGGAGATGTTCCCGTCGAGCTCTGGTTTTCCCCGTCCGATCGTACGACCAGCAAAATAGTAAATGCCGCCTATTCAACTGAAGATGAAGCGCTGTTCGGCCTGTTTTCTTTCACCAACAACGACATAGGAGATGCCATGATTGATCAGCATCTGAGCGGAAGGGAAGTGAGAGGAATCATGGAGAACATCAATGACCTGGGTTCCGAGTATAATATACTTAATAATGCGGGCGTTCAGTGCGTTGCACATTCCCTGAGTGGTGATTTTCACCATAAATACGGTATTTTTGATGTGAACAGCACGGATCCGCAAGTTGTAACCGGATCGCACAACTGGTCTTTCTCTGCGGAAGCCTTCAATGACGAAAACACTCTGGTTATTCACGATTACCGGATTGCTTCCCTGTTCAGATCCGAGTTTGAGAAGCGCTGGCAGGAACTGACTGTACCCGTGCATACACCGGGAGAAACGGGATTCAGTATATGGCCCAATCCGGTATCCGACATACTGTTTTTCAGTACTCCTGAACCAGATTCGGCCGTTCGTGTTACTGTTTCGGATGTCACGGGAAAAATCTGGACAGAATCGGACAGTACAGGTTCTGTCATGACAGATCAACTTCCGGCAGGATGTTATTTCATCACCATTCTGACAGCTGATGGCATCGGAAGTCTTCCATTTCAAAAAATTTAGTATTTCGCAGCAGGGCGCTGCACATCTTGTTGGCACTGACGGGGTACTCCTGGGAGCCTGGGCGGACGTGCGCGGATGCACCCGCGTACTGGATATCGGCACCGGAACCGGGATTATAGCCCTGATGATTGCACAACGCGCACAGGAAGCTATCGTTACAGGTATTGATATTCACAAACCATCGGTGGAGTGCGCAACACGAAATTTCGGGGCATCACCGTGGGGCGACCGGCTGAGCGCAGCAGAGCAATCGTTACAGGAACTGGCCGTTTCGTCATCCGGAAAATTTGATCTGATAGTCAGTAATCCCCCCTTCTTTTCGGAGCAGACCCGCTCTCCGGATCCTGAAAGAAGTCTGGGCAGGCATACAGCTACGCTGAGTCAGGGAGAGATGCTTGAATCAGTTGCCCGGCTGCTCGCACCCGGTGGCCGGTTTTGTGTCATACTGCCAATCAGGGAGGGATTACTGCTTCGGGAACTTTCTGTTCTGAAGCGACTTTACTGTAACGTGGAGGTACAGGTGCACACCGGAAATTTCAAGCCTGCTGAGCGCATGATGATGGAGTTCAGTACCAATCCCTACAGATTTGAGAAAAGCAATCTGCTGCTGAAAGATAATGACGGTGAAATGTCGGGTGCCTTCCGCGAACTAACCTGTGATTTCTACGCCACAAAAAAGACATGAGCCACCTCCGCGGGAGATGACTCATGTGACAAACTGACATGGGGTATCAGGACATGAAGCGGGGGATTTACCCGAAAGGATTAAATTAACAGAGCAGACGGATTATGGAACGCCTCCAAAATGTATGAGGCGCGTTTTGATCTAAGGCGTCGCAAAGGTCGGATGCCACGGAGGAGCCACCAATTTTGGGTGTTATATAAAAGTACCCCATGAAGAAAATGGAGTTATACAAAAGTTATATATTATTATTTTTAATATTTATAAGTATCTTAAAATCAATATATTAAGTCGTTTTTTAGCCTGTCATATCTCCCGGATAATTTTATAGAAATCTTCGTCCTCGGCAGTCCGAAGTTTCTGCGTAATGCGGTATTTTTTTGCAAAAACACTTTTATGATTGATATTCATGAGGTTTGCGATATCCTTGAAAGACAGGTTCAACTTCACAAGGGCGCAGAATTCGAGTTCACTTTGGCTGAGTTCAGGGAACCGCGACTGTAATTTGTCCATGAAATCAGGGTTAAGTTTTTTGAAACGGAGCAGGAGCGACTCCCAGTTTTTATCACCGCTTTTCATATCATTGAGCATTCTGGTGACGTCGCTCATCTTACCCGAGCCTGATGTTCTTTCCAGTATCTGTTCAATCTTCTCATTCAGATTGGCCATTTCGAGGGCATTGGCTGCCAGCTCATGCTGCTGTTGTTCGATGACAAGCTGTTTGAGCCTCAGGTTGTCCTGTAGAATGGCATTTTCAGCAGACTGGGTGGAGTTGGATTCCTCAAGTTTTTCTATTTCCTGAATTTTGTACCGGTGCCTCAGTCTGTAGTAAAGTACCAGTCCGATCAGGCTGATGCAACTGAGCAGCGCAATCAGCAGGTAAAGTGTACGCACCTCCACTTCATGTTTCAGACTTTTTTCTGTGAGTTTACTGACTTCCACCTCTTTTTCGAGCACACTGCTCTTGTATTTGTGCTGTAACTCGCGTGCTATACGTGATTCGTTGAACTTCGCCAGACTGTCGCTGAGCGCCTGAGCATCTTTCCACCTTTCGACTGATTCTTTCAACTGGCCTTTCATCTCCAGAACCTTGGCTGAGGTTGTATGAAAGCTGTAGGTGTCTTCCATGGCCAGGCGCAGGGCGCAGTTTTCGCAACGTGCCCCCAAACCGCAACCCAGGGGAGGAGGCACGGCATGGATGC
>CAIYFY010000088.1 GCA_903925535.1 uncultured Bacteroidota bacterium
ATGTTACTCTTTCGGCACCCGAAAATGCCGTGATTACTGATAACAAGGCCACAGGTATCATCAAGAGCAACAAGTCGCTGCAACAGACCGATCCAACCGGATATACCACACCCTCTTCATATCCCGGCTATACGCTGAAGTGGAACGACGAATTCAATGGCACCTCTATAGATCAGAACAACTGGGGTTATGATCTGGGGGCCAGCGGCTGGGGTAACAACGAACTGCAGAACTATACGTCTCTGAGTGCCAACTCCTATATTGCCAACGGATCACTGGTGATCGAAGCTATCAAGGGGCCGAACGGTAACTACACTTCAGCGCGAATGATCACCAAGGGGAAGCGCACTTTTCAGTATGGACGCATAGATATCAGGGCCAAACTTCCCAAAGGTCAGGGTATCTGGCCCGCACTCTGGATGCTCGGCTCGAATATTGACAATGTAGGCTGGCCAGCCTGTGGCGAGATTGATATCATGGAATATCTGGGCCACCAGACAGCCACCGTTCACGGTACCGCACACTGGGGCGCTCAGGGAAGTACATCAAGCCAGTCTTCCTCATCCCGTTACGATTTGACTTCCGGCAACTTCTACGAGAAGTTCCACGTGTTTTCCATTATCTGGGAAGCCAACAGGATTCGCTGGTACGTGGACGACCAGCTATTCCACACCGTAACAACCACGACTACCAACGGTGCCGCCAACTGGCGTTTCAATCAGGAATTCTTCTTCATTTTCAATATTGCTGTGGGAGGAAACTGGCCCGGTTACCCGGATGCCACCACTCAGTTCCCGCAGAAGATGTTTGTTGATTACGTCCGGGTGTTCCAGTAGCCCGGATAAAAATTGTGTAAAATGCCTAAACTCTATTTAACGTTGCTGATGCTGGCAGTCTCCCTGTCAGCATCAGCCCAAATTTCTGGTGCCGTAACGGATGCAGAGGGCTATCCGCTCACCGGGGTTACGGTACAAATTGTCGGTACCAATATCGGTGCTGTTACCGATCTCAAGGGCAATTATTCTGTCAAGGGAACGGGTGAAGCGCTCCGTTTTTCCTACACCGGCTATGAAACACAGGTGGTGATGATTGACGGTCGCTCCGTAGTGGATATGATTCTTTTTGAAGAGGCGGTCAACCTCAATCAGCTGATTGTAGTGGGATATGGCGCCCAAAAGAAAAAGGAAATCACCAGCGCTGTTGTCATAGTGGATGAAAAAGCCATTCAGAACCGCCCCATGGTATCGGCAGCCGAGGCACTGCAGGGCAAAGCTGCAGGCGTGCAGGTGGTACAGCCCTCCGGGAAACCCGGCGCCGACTTGTCGGTGCGTGTGCGCGGATCCACCTCCGTGCTCGCAGGGAACGAACCCCTTTACGTGGTTGACGGCGTTCCCACCACCGATATCCGCGGACTGAATCCGTCGGATATCGAATCCATGAGTGTGCTGAAGGACGCCTCTTCCGCTGCTATTTACGGCGCAAGGGCCGCCAACGGTGTGGTGCTTGTCACGACCAAACGCGGCAAGGCCGACCAGTCTGTTGTCCAGTTCAGTGCCTATGGCGGTTTCTCCACCCTGAGAAAGCCGCTGGAAACGCTTTCCACCAAAAAATACCGGGATCTCATCAACGAAATTATACCGGGAACGCTGGATCCGGCAGCTACGGGCTACACCGACTGGCAAGACGAAATATTTGGCACGGGTGTCAATCAGAGTTACCAGTTATCGTTCTCCGGTGGCACAGAAAAGTCCAGACATCTGGTGTCTTTCAACTACCTGGACAATGCCGGGATTATTCGCCCTGCCCAGTTCAACCGCTTTTCCCTGCGCATGAACATGGACAATCAGCTGACCAAATGGCTGAAGGTGGGTACGAATGTGAATACCCTCCATTCCACAACCAAAGATACGCCTGATAATGCCAGTTCAGGTCGCGGCGGAGTCATCATGAGTGCGTTGAACACACCGCCGTTCTTGTCCATCTACAGGCAGGATGGCTCCGGTCAGTATGATCCCAATCCGTTCCAGCCATCCTGGGAAAATCCGGTGGCGTATATGGAGGGCCCCGATCAAAAAGCCACGGATCTTCGCCTCTTCGGAAGTATCAATGCCGAGGCAAAGCTGTTTGACGGATTCAGTTTCAAGACCAACGTGGGTATTGACCTGAATGCGCACCAGTGGGATTACTACCTCGATCCGTTCCGCACCAATTTCGGACGCAACCAGAACGGCTTCGGTCAGTCTGACAAGTCCAACTCCTCCACCTGGCTGTGGGAAAACACCGCCAACTACGCGCGCTCTTTCGGAGATCACAATCTGACGCTCCTCGGCGGAAGCAGTATCCAGTGCTACCGCCGCGACGATTCCTTCATCTCGGGCAACGATTTTCCGGATGATGTAAACGTGACTACCCTGAATGCCGCCAATAGCGTGGTCGGAAATACGACTGCTCAGGAATGGTCGCTGGCATCCTTCTTTGGCCGCGCCACTTACGATTTCCAGAGCAAGTACCTGTTCACCGCCTCTCTGCGCCGCGACGGATCCTCCAAGCTGGCGCACCACTGGGGAACCATGCCCGCATTCTCTGCGGGCTGGCGTATCTCGGCGGAGCCCTTCATGCAGCGATTCAAGGCCATTGAGGACCTGAAAATCCGCGCAGGATGGGGTAAAAACGGAAACCAGGAGGGTATTCCCAATTATGCGCGCTACGGACTCGTGTCCTACTACCGTCGCCCGACAACCAATCCGCTGTCTGGTCCGGCTGCTGTTCAGACTACCTACGGAAATCCCGATCTGCGC
>CAIYFY010000089.1 GCA_903925535.1 uncultured Bacteroidota bacterium
GTAATTTATGAAGAAGAAAACTCCGGCCCAACGTTTGCTTTTGCTCGGCTTGATTGCTTTCCTGCTGGCTGGCACAGCGGGTGGTGTTCCAGGCATACGTATAACCGGGCACGCCGCCGCTCGCCAGCACCGTGACTGAGCCGTTCAAGCCTCCATAGCACGATATATTAGACTGAGAGGTAACTGCCGCTGCAAGCGCTGGCGGCGAGGTAAGGGTGGCACTGGCTGTTGCCGTACAGCCATTGGCATCCGTCACTGTCACTGTATAGGTCCCGGCTGGCAGGCCACTGGCTGTCGAAGTACTTTGGACGGGGGTGGTGTTCCAGACATACGTATAACCCGACACGCCGCCGCTCGCAGACACCGTGACTGAGCCATTCGCGCCTCCATGGCACGATACATTCGTCTGAGAGGCAACTGTCGCTGCAAGCGCTGGCGGTGAGGTAAGGGTGGCACTGGCCGCTGCCGTACAGCCATTGGCATTGGTCAACGTTACTGAGTAATTGTGTTTATATGGAGAAACCGCGGGAGCTGCAAATTCCAGATCATCCATTGTAGTGAATAGTCCTCCAACGTGATTTATGGTCAAAGTCGTGAAAGGTGTAGAAGAAATGAATCCGAAGAATGTGGGTGAGCTTACCGTCAACTGCTGATTGACTGAACCTGCAGCGACAGTTATTGTGCCGGATTCGTAATATCCCAAAAAATTGCAAACCCACGCCTTTAGTCCGACTGCTGTTTGCGGGGAACTAAAAGTAATGACAATGGGAGTATTCGGAGTTACCGTAGACACCTCGGGGGCCGTTGCCTCAACCGAGTTAATAAAAATATCACCTGAGGCCGACAGTGAATACCCGGTTCTGTAGTAAGGAGATCCTATTGATCCTGGAGGGGCATCTGTGTAATTATCCTGTGAAGGAGTGCCATTAACAGCAGACAACCAGTTGGTACGATTCGTATATACACTCGTAACCGGTGTAAGTGTCACCAGATTGTTAGTTCCTAATCCGGAACTCCAGGCATAGGAGTCACCTCCTGTTGCGGATAGTGTAACACTGGCACCGTCACAAATGTAACCGTCATTATTATTAAGGCCGGAAGTCTCGGATATCTCTATGGCAGCCATTGGAATGGAGTTGACAGTTACCGTCACGGATCCTGTCATACTTGCCGTACAGCCAGTTGTGATATTGGTACCTATGACTGTGTAAGTCCCTGCAGCTATTTGGTTTCCGAACGTGATTGCCGATCCGGTACCACTGACTGAATTCCCGATATTGGAATCGTTGAGTCGGAGCTGATAGTTTACGCCGGTCTGAGTACTATTCAGTCCTGCCGGCACACCGGCACCACCACTACAGTAAGATCCCCCACCGGTAACAGTAGAAGCAGTCGGATAGGGCGATATGATTACTACCGGATTAGATGACCAGGTGGCAACACAGGTTGGTGAGTCTTTCAAGCGTACCATGATATCATAGTTGCCGGGCGCGAGATTAGGGAAAGCATTGCTAAATTGCCAGTTTGTTCCGCCATTCACACTGTATTCCAGCATGCCATTTCCACCTGCTAAAATCCCTATAGCTCCGTCGTAATTCGGTGTACAGCTTGGCTGAAGGGCAAGGGGCCCATAAATTGTTGGCGATACACAATTGATGTCGGATTCCCAAAGGCCCCGACCAAAAGTAGCTGCACGGAGCTTGCCTGTATCATATTTAATCTCAAGTTCATTGACAATTACATTGGGGAGACCCGTACCAACGAGTGCCCATTCATTGGTAATACTATCCCGATAATATACACCTGCATCCATTCCAACATAAAGGCCCTCCGGAGATCCTTTCTGATAAATGACACAATTGGCTGGAAGGTTGGGCAGAATACCGGAGATATTCGTCCAGGTTACGCCACCGTTAGTTGATTTGTACACCTTGCTGCCGGCGGTGTAATTTGACATGGTGGCATAAATGGTGTTGGCGTCAGCCGGACTGACACAAAGATATGTGAGGCTACCTGCACCAGCCGGGATAGTCATGGTAGCCCAGTCGGTACCACCGTTGATTGTCCGGTAAAGAGCGTCATTTTTGCCAGCATAAATTACATTCGCATCGGAAGATGCATCGGCCAGTACAGTCAGGTCTGTTGAAACGGATAAATTAGTGGATATCTGCGTCCAGGAATTTCCTCTGTCAGTTGATTTATAGACATCATTATAGCCGATAAAAAGCGTTGCCGGGTCATGCGAAGATATGATATAAGGTGTTACCCAGGCACCCGTTCTTCCCAAACCGAAGGGGGTGATTTCTACTTCGGTAAGTCCGCCGTCACTGCTTCTTAACAGTACACCCTCCTGATATGTATAATACATATATTGCGCATTGGAATAATCAATGGCGCACTCCATTCCGTCACCACCCAGTACATCTGTCCAGATACCGTCCGAGCTACGCAACTTGCTTCCATTGTCCTGCAAACCTGTTACCACCTCATTGGTTGTCTGCGACACGCCCAATCGGTACATCTGACTGATCTGCATACCATTGGTTATATCAGTCCAGTTTGTTCCGCCATTAACTGTTTTATAGATGCCACCATCATTTCCATTGAAAAGTGTCGTGTTATTTTGCCATTCAAAAGCGTGTTGGTCAGCATGTACTGTTTGTGCACCATTTTCACCAAGCCAATGGCCTTTCAGATTCCAGGTAACGCCAGCATCTGTTGATTTCCATATATTAATTCCGCCAATATACACGGTATTTACATCAGTTGGGTCAATTGTTACCACAAGGTCATACCAACCCTGTCCGTTGTTATCCGATCCGTCAGCTCTGTATCCGAGCAAATTTGGGGCACTTGACTGCAGCGAGTAGCTCGCGCCATTGTTGGTTGAGCGATAAAACCCTAAAAACGAATTGTTGGATGACTTGCTACACAAGGCAACCACTATCGAAGGATCGGCAGCAGACACTCCGATAGCGATACGGCCAGAACCAGTGATGTTCTGGACAAGTGTCCAGGTGGCACCATTATCTGTACTTCGATAGAGGCGATCATAGGTGGATGCATAGAAATTATTGGAGGAGGTACCGGGCTGTGCCTCCACGTCAAAAAAGTGGTCATTCACCACCTTTGTCCAGGAAGTGCCGGAGTCAGTGGTGCGATAAAGCCCATCGTTGGTCGCAGCCAGAATATGGGATTCGTCATTGGGGTCCATGAGTATTTTCCAGATGGACATATAACTGGCCAGCGTAAACGTGAGCCCGGTAGCCGCCCAGGTAGCGCCACCATCAGTAGATTTATACACACCAATAGATCTTGTATGTCCGCCATCAGCGTCGCCGGTAGCCACATACATAATATTGGGATTGGACGGCGTTACAAGAATGCTCGAAACACCCAGAACGGCGAAATTATCATACCCCGTATTCCAGGTAGCTCCTCCGTCAGTTGACTTCCACAAGCCACCTCCGGGCGACCCTGCCCATATTATATCCGAATTCGTAGGATGAAAAGCTATGGCGTTAATACGACCCAAACCGGAGTAACCTCCGGCTGAAGTATTGGGGCCCATGGCCGTCCAGGCAGCCATTGCCCCCCCCTGCTGGCGCTCGCATTCACCAACTGGCTATGCTCCTCCAAACCTGTGAGCACGACCCCGGACAAAGGGAATGTACCATCAGGGTTCACACGATACCTCCAGTATTCTTCCCAGCGTCTGAAGACTTTGTAACCACTGCCTTTTACACGCTCTTTCCCTTCCCAATACTGATTGAAGGATTTCTGAATTTCGAAGAAATTGGCATTTTTTCCTGTTGATTCAAGCCATGGTTGCGCAGCAATTTCAGAATGAATCAAGAAAGACGCGATGATGATTGTCAGTACTACTACAGAAAAGAAATTGAATTTCGACATACAAAAGGATGAAAAAATGAGCAAATTGTTAGCCTGATTCGAATATCCAGTCAGACTAGTGAAGAAAAAGTTGGAAATGAGTTGTATTAAGCTGGTCAGGACATTACTGTTCAAACCCTTAAACTGATTATTCTGCGACACAGCGAACAGAGAGCCCGTAGGAACGGTAGTAGGCGTACGTGTAGGCGTCACTACGGGTTTGCGCACAAACATGTGATATGCAGTTATTGTGAAAGAACCGCCAATTCAGGAAATCTTTATTCAATAAGTGACGAATGGTCATTTTTTTGTGACAAGTGGAGTGCCCAACCGAATCTGTCCGGGTAGGCAACCAATACTTCAGTCCATCATCCATATTTTTGATAGACGCCTGAACACTCACTCAGACAACGTCTATAAATAGCAATAATTTGAAAATATATTGTTATTAAATAAGCAGGACATTCAATGGCTATTATCGAAACTTGCCAGTGGACCATCCCGGTACTATCTCTCGACATTATCCGGCAACCGGAGTTCGGCTGGTCGGTGTTATAACGGTGATATTTGTTGTGCAACAGTTTTAATCTCGATGCAAACAGTGGTTCCTTCTCCCTCCACACTGGTGACCTGTACCTCCCCCCCCAGCAGTGCCGTCATCTCTTTCACAACCGAAAATCCTAGTCCGGCACCCATTTCTCCCATCGTACCCGAATCACTGCCGGCACCTTCGGAAGTGAATAATCCGGCAATTTTTTCATTGCTCATACCAACTCCAGTGTCACTGACTTTCACATAAAATCCACCCGGAAACTCCCCTGAGCTAACCCGAACACTACCCCCCGGTTTTGTGAACTTCACAGCGTTATCGGCCAGATTCCGGATTATCACTTGTACTATATCGGAATCGGTATCAACCCGGAACGAAGCTTCGTCAACTGTGAGTTCAATTTGTTTATTCTGTGCAGATGGCTCCAGAGGCGCAAGTGTAAGCCTCAGAATTTCGGCCATATCAACTGAGACCAATTTTACTTTTACTGCACTCCGTTGAGATTGTGCCCATATCAGCAGGTTATCCGTCAACTGCAGCGTGGAGTATACTTTTTGTTCGATCTGAACACTCAGTTTGTTTAATAACTCAAATTCATTCCTGTCAATCAGGTAATGCACTTTCCTGACAAGCCCGTGAAGAGACTGTACCGGACTCCTGAGGTCGTGCCCAATAATAGCAAAAAGTTTGTCCTTGACACTGTTCAGTGACTCCAGTTCTTCATTTTTTTGTGAAATGATGCGATTTTTGGATCTGGAATTCATGAAGTGGAATAACATAAGGAGAAAAAGAACTCCGATAGCAACTGCGATGATACCATTGCGTTTTATTTCAGCCTGCAATAACGACTCGCGCTGCCTTTGCTCTGCCATGGTCTTTTCCCGTTCAAGATTAAATTCAAACTGCTGAGTTTTAACTGTCAATTGTTTTACTTGCTCGATACTGTTCACCGAATCACTCAACGTCCTGTAACGCTCGTAAGCAGACAATGCTTCTTTGTAGTTGCCCACCATCTTGTAGGCATCA
>CAIYFY010000090.1 GCA_903925535.1 uncultured Bacteroidota bacterium
CCAATCGCAACCGCAGCAGGCAGTCGGGCAGGTACAACAACCTCGGCTTCCGCCTCGCTGTTTCCCTCCAGTGATGTGGTTTGGAGTCCGGCTGTCCAGGGAGCAAAGAAGAAAAATGCGAATAGCTGCAACGGAACGGAGCAAGGCGGGGCTGCGATAGCGCCCGCCTGCGGAGAGGAGGAGCAGTTATTCGCTGTCGCGCAGGGCAGTTGACCGGGGCTTTGCCCCGAAAATTTTTTGGGATTTTTTGTATTTATGTTGTTTTTTGGGTAGAGAGAGCAGCGGATCAAGGTTTTGGCAGATAATTTACTTCGGCGTTCCGTATTCTGAGCCCCAGCAACATTCCAACAGAGAGATATACCACAAATCGAACAAACACACGTATAAAACCCGTTTCTCCCCGTTATTTTTACGCCCATGAAAACTGATTCGGCTTCTTTCTTCAGCGCGGCGGTGATTGTTTCTGCGCTCGGTTACTTTGTGGATGCTTTCGATCTGCTGCTTTTCGGCGTGGTCAGGGTGAAGAGCCTGACCGAGCTCGGACTGAGTGGCCAGGCGCTCACGGATGCAAGTCTTTCCCTGCAGAACTGGCAGATGGCCGGACTGTTTGCGGGCGGAATCGGTGCCGGGATTCTGGGCGACAAGCTGGGTCGCGTGAAGGCGCTCTATTACTCGATTGCGGTGTACTCGCTGGGTACAATTCTCAACGGATTTGTCAACAGCGTGGAAATGTACGCTGTTTGCCGGTTTCTGGCCGGGGTCGGACTGGCCGGCGAACTGGGTGCCGGCATCACGCTGGTGGCCGAAAGTATGCCGAAGGAAAAAAGAGGGCTGGGTACCACCCTGGTCGCCTCGGTCGGAATGTCGGGCGCACTGGCAGCCGGTTGTATGGGCTGGCTCGTGACCGACTGGCGGACGGCCTACTTTATTGGCGGTGGCATGGGCCTGATTCTGCTGGTGCTGCGCCTCAGTGTTTCCGACAGTGAAATCTACAAGCGGCTCAGGGAGCGACCGGATATTCAGCGCGGCCGCATTCTGGATCTGATTACCAGTCGCAGCCGTTTTTCCCGGCTGATGAACAGCACGCTGCTGGGGGTTACCACCTGGTTTGGCGTGGGTATCCTGATGTTGCTGGCACCCGAGTTTGGCGTGGCCCGCGGTATTCCGGAGCCCGTCTCCCCGGCGCTGGCGGTGGTATGGTTTCATCTGGGCATGGTTACGGGCGATATCTCTTCTGGTTTGCTGAGTCAGTATTTGAGGAGCCGCCTGAAAGCCATGCGCGTTTTTCTGGCTTTACAGGCAGTATTGATCGCCATTTACCTGTTCGCCCCTCTTCAGACGGTGGGGCAGATGTATTTCCTGATTACCCTGCTCGGTTTTGCCGGCGGATTCTGGGCGGTATTCATCACCAATGCCACCGAGCAGTTCGGCTCCAACCTGCGCGCAACGGCAGCTTCAGCGGTGCCGAGCATTGTCAGACTGAGTTTTGTGCCCATGGCGCTCGCTTTTCAATGGCTTAAATCGCCAGAAATGACGGGCAGTACCGTGTATGCGGCGGCGGCGGTCGGCGTCGTTTGTCTCGCGCTTGCCGTATGGTCGTCTTTCCGGCTCGAAGAAACCTTTGAAAGGGATATGGATTATCTTGAACATTAAGACGTTTGAGCGGTTTTCAAGCAGCATAAAAACATCATCGGTCATGTTCACAGGAATCATTGAAGCATCGGGAAGGGTAGTTCGCATCGAAAAAGAGCAGAACAATGTACATTTCACCGTGGAAAGTCCTATTTCAGATGAACTAAAGGTGGATCAGAGCCTGAGCCACGACGGCGTCTGTCTCACCGTAACAGAGGCTGGCAACGGCGTCCACCGCGTTACAGCCATAGATGAAACCCTGAAACGCTCCCGGCTCGGCGACTGGCGCGAAGGTTCCGTTGTAAATCTGGAGCGGTGCATGCCTGTCGGCGGCCGTCTCGATGGTCATATTGTACAGGGCCACGTGGACGATGTGGCTACCTGCCTTTCTGTGGAGGAACAGGGCGGATCGTGGAAATTCACCTTCCGCTATAAACCCGACCGCGAGCATCTGGTGGTGAACAAGGGATCGGTCTGTCTGAACGGTGTGAGCCTGACAGTGGTGGATCCGCAGGACGACATTTTCTCGGTAGCCATTATTCCCTATACCTGGGAACACACCAATTTCAGGAGCCTGCAACCCGGTGACCGGGTGAATATCGAGTTCGATATCATCGGTAAATACGTTGCAGCTATCGCAAAAATCGGTGGCTGAGCAGGGCAGCTGCGATTTCCGGGCGCCAGTTTCAGCGGGCTTCCGTAACTTTGGCAGAACAAACAAGATCGGATATGCCAATTTCAAGACCATTCAACCTTCACAAGTGGATCGAAGACAACCGCGATTTGCTCAAACCGCCTGTTGGTAACAAGCAAATCTACGTGGATAACGACGATTTTATCGTTATGGTGGTGGGCGGACCCAACGGCCGCAAGGACTATCACTGGGAGGAGGGCGAAGAGCTTTTCTATCAGTTAAAAGGCGATATGCACGTCAACATCATCAACGAAGCGGGAAAACCCGAGCGCATTGATATCCGGGAAGGCGAGATGTTCCTGCTGCCCCCGCGGGTACCACATTCCCCGCAGCGCCCGGCAGATACTGTCGGTCTGGTGATTGAAAGAAAAAGGCATACCGGCGAGGTGGACAAACTGCTGTGGTTCTGTGAGAACTGCGGAAATCCGCTGCACGAAGCCGGTTTTGAACTGAAAGATATCGGCACTCAGATCAGAGATGCCATCGGTACATATAAAAACGACCTGCAGGCGCGCACGTGCAGCCAATGCGGTACAGTTATGGAGTTGTAGGATGCTTCACCGGATCAAAGTAAAGCTCAAGCAGGAGCTCGATATCCTGCGGGGCAGAAAAAGCAGAATTATAAAAGGTGTACAGGTGCCGCACCGATGGTATGGAGGGCTCCATGCCGGATTCTTCGTTTGTCCGGAACGGGTAGGGGAGAACGCCCTTGTTTACTCATTCGGCACGGGAGAGGATGTGTCATTCGACATCGCGATGATGAAAAATCACGGTTGTACCGTTCATGCCTTCGATCCCACTCCGAAATCAATTGAATGGGTGGCGCAGCAGCCGCTCCCGCCCGGCTTTCATTTTCATCCTTACGGAATAGGCGCTGAAACAGGCACCGTCCGGTTCAACCTGCCGGTGAACGAAAACCACGTGTCCGGCAGTATTGTCGAGTACAGCCACCTCGATACCCATAACAGCATAGAAGTTCCCATGCGGTCATTCGCCGATATCCTGTCGGAACTCGGGCACGACCGGATTGACGTACTGAAGATGGACATTGAAGGCTCGGAATACGAGGTAATCCCTGCTATTCTGGATGCCGGTGTTGAAATTGGCCAGATACTGGTCGAAATACACGAAAGGTATTTCCCCGATGGTCGCGAAAAAACCCGCAGGATGTTCGAGCAACTGAACGATAACGGGTTCCTCGTGTTTGGCGTATCGGATTCTCTGGAAGAAATCTCTCTGATTAATTCTGCATTACTGACATAAAATCTGGACCATGCTCAGAATTTTACCCTTGTTTGTGCTTCTCTTTCTGCTCTCTTTCTGCAGTATGAAAAAACAATCTGCCGAAGCTGTTTCGAGCGCCGATGTACCCGCTGATTACACAAAATACTGTGCCAGTTGCCACGGAGCCAGCGCCGAAGTCTTTGTGAAACGCGACTGGAAGTACGGCACCTCCCGTCTCGACTTTATCAGAGGTATAAAGGAAGGATACCCCCTGGCAGGTATGCAGGGTTATGCAGGCTTGCTGAGCGACGAGCAGATTCTCGATCTGGCAAAATATCTCGTCACAACCCGTGAGCGGCTGCGCAACCAGCAGGCGGTGGTGGAAGATCCCAAGCCGCAGACTTTCGTATCGGAAGGGGTAACATACCGGCTTGATACGGTGGCCCGCGACCTGGAGAGCCCCTGGGGAATGGCATTCTTACCCGACGGCGACCTGATATTTACCGAAAAGGCAGGCACTATCTGGCGCCAGAAACCCGACGGCACCAGGTCGCAGGTAACAGGTGCTCCTGCGGTAATGTCGCAGGGGCAGGGCGGACTTCTCGATGTGGAGCTGCACCCGAAGTTTGCCGAAAACAAATTGATCTATTTTACCTATTCCAAGCCGCAGCCCGGCGGCGATTCCAAAATGTCGGCCACCACGGTGATGCGCGCCCGCCTGGAGGGCAACCAACTCACCGACATCCGTGACATCTTCACCGCTCTCCCTTTTGTGGCCACTCAGTACCACTTTGGCAGCCGGATGGAGTTTGGTCGCGATGGATACCTGTACGTAACGGTCGGGGAGCGCGGCAAGCAGGATGAATTCCCGCAAGTGCTCGACAAGGCTCATGGAAAGGTGCATCGTATCACCGATAACGGAGATATTCCTTCTGACAATCCGTTTTTCAACCAGCCCGGCGCTGTTCAGTCAATCTGGTCCTACGGACACCGCAATCCGCAGGGACTGGCATTCAGCCCTGCCACCGGTGATTTGTGGGAACACGAACACGGTCCGCGCGGCGGCGACGAACTGAATGTGGTGCAGCCCGGTAAAAACTACGGCTGGCCTGTGGTCTCCTACGGCACACACTACGACGGCCGCTCGTTTACCGACAAAACGGCTGTGGAGGGAATAGAATCTCCTGTCACATACTGGGTTCCGTCCATTGCCCCCTGCGGCATGGCGTTCGTCACCGGCGACAGGTATCCGGCCTGGAAGGGCAACCTCCTGGTTGGTTCGCTGAGCTTCAGATTTGTGAACCGCTGCGTACTCGACGGCCGGAAAGTGGTCAAGCAGGAGAACCTGTTCAACGACGTAGGTCGCGTGCGCGCGATTGCCATGGGTTCCGACGGGTACATCTATTTTTCTGTGGAAAATCCGGGCTATATTTTCCGGGTTGTTCCTGTAAAATAGGCGTTTAAATGAATAATAACCTGACAAAATGCCTTGTGGCTGGTCTTGCCGGACTGTTGCCACTCACTTCTTTTTCACAGCAGGACACCCTGCCCGCCGTGAGCAGCCCTGCGGTGCAAATCACCGCAGCCCGGCTTTCCATCACGGCTACCGACGCACCGCTGGCGGTATTTGTACTCGATAAATCCCGTCTCCAGACGGCCACCCAGCAACTGTCGCCCTACGAGTCACTCGGCGCAGTTCCGGGTGTATTTGCCATGAACCCCGACAATTACGCCCAGGATCTCCGGATTTCCATTCGCGGATTCGGGGCCAGGGCTTCTTTTGGTATCCGGGGTATCCGTGTGTTTACCGACGGCTTGCCCGAAGGTACCCCCGATGGTCAGGTGGATGTGGACAATCTCGATATGGGTGCCATGCGGCAGATGGAGGTGATACGCGGTGCGGCTTCGGGCCTCTACGGCAATGCAGCGGGTGGTGTAATCTGGCTGACTACAGAAACTCCGGAAGCAGGGAAACCATTGCTGGAGTCACAGATCTCCGCGGGCAGCTATGGCTTTACGCGTTATCAGATGAAGGCTGGTCGCCGGGTGGGTAAATGGGCCTACCTGCTGACCGGTTCCCGAAATCAGACAACGGGCTACCGCGACTGGAGCCGCATGGAAAACACTCTTTTTAACGGGAAGATCGTGCGCGAGCTGAAGGCAGGTGGTCGCCTCACCCTGCTGGCCAACTATGGAAACAGTCCGGTAGCGAACGATCCCGGCGGGCTCACCGCCGCCCAGCTGGAGGAAAATCCGCGGCAGGCAGGGTTTAACAACCTGAAATTCGGTACCGGCGAAGCGGTGGAGCAGTGGCGCGCCGGACTCACTTTTGAGCAGAAAATCGGCGAAAAACACCAAATACAGGTCAGAACCTTTCACACAAGCCGCCATCTGGAAAACAGACTGGCCATAGCTGCCAACGGGTATGGCGACCTCCGGCGGCAGTATCAGGGACTCTACCTCAGTTACCAGTTCGCACACCATATTGGCGATATGCCCTACCGCCTTAAACTTGGAACCGACCTGGATAACCAGTCGGACAGGAGAAAAAGATACGCATACGCGGAAACACAGCCGGGCATTTTTGACAAGGGAACGCTGGCACTTGATCAGCAGGAGCAATATCGGAGTGCCGGTGCATACCTGCTGCAGGAGCTGCGCCCATCGGAGCGTCTTCTGATAGAGGCCGGACTGCGTTTTGATGCCCTGTTTCTGCGGGCTACAGACCTTTACCTGACCGATGGAGACCAGTCGGGCAACAAAAACCTCCAGAAATTCAATCCGGTACTCGGACTGAACTACAAATTGTCGGCAGGAGCCGCTGTTTACGCCAACTACGCTACCACCTTTGAAAGTCCCACGCTGAACGAGCTTTCCAACAACCCGGATGGCACGGGCGGATTCAACCCGTATCTGCAACCACAGGAGGCGAGGTCATTTGAAGCAGGCACCAAAGGGGTGGTCTTCACCGGAAAAAATGAAAAAGACCTCCGCTTTGACCTCGCCCTCTTTTACATTAACACCCTGAACGATCTCGTTCCCTACCAGATTATGGAGCAGCCCGGCAAAACCTACTTCAGGAATGCCGGAAAAACAGACCGCCGCGGCGTAGAGCTTGGCCTTTCGTGGCCGCTGCACAAAAATCTGCGGGCATATTACACCCAGACATTTTCCGATTTCCGCTACAGAACATACAGTGCGGGTGCTAATACATACGATGGCAACAAGCTGCCGGGTATTCCGCCGCTCAATGCCCAGCTGGAGCTCCGTTACTTCCACCCCGCCGGCTTTTTTGCCATCGCGCAGGGGCGTTACGCGGGAGCGATATTTGCCGACGATGCCAACAGTTTTTTTGCTGACAAGTACACGTTGCTCCATCTACGCACCGGATACACCCTTCGTCTGAAAGGATTTAACCTGGAACCCTTTTTGGGCGTCAACAACCTGACCAACCGGCCGTATATCGCCAACGTACAGCTCAATGCTTCCGGAGGCAGGTATTTTGAGTCGGGCACCGGCCGTTACTGGTGGGGTGGCATCAAGTTTTCCCTGCGCAACAGCGGTCAGTGATCCTCCGTGCGACCCAGGATTTTACCGAGCGTAAAGGCATTTCTGACCGACTGATCTTCTTCCAGCTCCTGCTGGTCCGGCGCTCCGGCGTCAAGTCCTGACAAGTCCGGCTGACCTGCATCCACCCAGGCGGTGTACCATGCTGAACTGACTGCTACAATGGCGGCCCTCATTCGTCTTTCCACCATTCCGTCGAGCGCATCCTGATAGGCGGAGGCGAACTCGCGGCACGGGTGAATGCCCATAGTACCCTGTCGCATATCGGGGCACATCTGGCGGTCAGGGGGGAAAGATTCGCGCAGCTTTTTTTCAAAAGA
>CAIYFY010000091.1 GCA_903925535.1 uncultured Bacteroidota bacterium
CAGCCCATGCACCCGCACAGCCACACGCGACCACACCATCCCCGCGTTCAGCGCGACGAGCAGCCCATGCACCCGCACAGCCACACGCGACCACACCATCCCCGCGTTCCGCGCGATGAGCAGCCCATGCACCCACGTAGCCACACGCGACCACGTCATCCCAGCTTTCCGCGCGATGAGCAGCCCATGCACCCACGTAGCCACACGCGACCACACCATCCTCGCGTTCCGCGCGATGAGCAGACCGTACATCCGAGCGACCAGATGCGATCATCCAGGCTCGACTAAAATGATAACGATGCATCGGGCGGGTTAGTTTTCAATGCCTGTACAAGTCGGGTTAACGCAATGCTGTGATTTGGCAACTGCTTCTGTATCAGCTCGAAAGAATCTGACTTGTAAACGTGACTGAGGATGTTTCTGTTATTCAGGCAATCCATCAGATCCAGATAAATTTCTTCGGAGACGACCCTGTTGATTAAAAGGGCTTTCACCACTCTTTTAGGGGTCAGTTCTTCAACACCATTAATGGCAAGATATACCTTGGCGGTTTTCCACATCAATTCGGTACAAACCTCGAATTTCTGTATTTGTGCATTCTTGATCCAGTCTGTTTCCAGCTCGTTGTAGGCGGAGAGGTCTGCAGCCAGCACTTTATCCAGATCAATAACAGCCCTTTCAAAAGCCTCCTGCAGGGCGTTGAATTTCTCCATTAATTCCATTCAACAATATGCTTCATGGCAACTTTTCGGAATTCAGGATCAATACGGGAGAAATCTACAATGTCCACCTGGAATGGTACGATACTGTCGTCCAGTTCGAATTCCATTTCAGCAATGATGGCGCTGCTCAGGGGCTGATTGCCAAGAATACCAACATCTATGTCGCTGCCGAAGCGGGCATTTCCCGCTGCCCGGCTCCCAAACAAGAATACCCTGAAAACCCTGGAATCAACATGTTTCAGCACGATTTCCCGCGTAATAGCCAGGTAATCCGGCGAAGTCCGCGGTAAAAGTGCATTTTTTTCCATGGCTTCGCCGTTCATAAGTTACAGGCACTTATGTTCAGGGGAAAATTTCGGATGCTGATTTTTGTCATTGTTTATGCCGAAGCATGCACAAAGTTAGTCATTTGGGGCAATGTGTAGTAACAGTGTTTCAGAAAGCGTTGCGGGAGAGCTCCTTGTCAGAGTCTCCAGCAGGTAATATCCTCATCGAGGTTCTGATAGATACCTTTCAGATCCATGAGGACGGGTTTTCCGGACGATACGGAGCGGAAAAACTGGCTGTCGTACTGCCGGAATTCATCGTGTGCCACGGCTACCACCACGGCATCGTAGCCGTCGGAGATCTTGTCAACGAGTGTGAGCTTGTACTCGTGCGCGATTTCGTTGGGGGATGCGTGCGGGTCAACGACGTGGACGTTGATGGAATAATCCTGGAGTTCGTGCACGAGTGCCGCGACCTTGGAGTTGCGGATATCTGACACGTTCTCCTTGAATGTGATACCCAGCACCAGCACCTTGCACTGGCCGGGATTCTTGTCGAGCTGTATAAGCAGCTGGACCAGCCTTTTGGCGATCCAGGAGGGCATGCCGTCGTTGACACGGCGGCCGCTGAGGATTACCTGGGGCTCGTAGCCGAGCTGCACAGATTTATGGAGCAGGTAGTACGGATCCACGCCGATGCAGTGGCCGCCTACGAGTCCGGGATAAAATTTGAGGAAGTTCCATTTGGTGCCGGCGGCTTCGATGACCTGCTGGGTGTCTATGCCCATGCGGTCGAAGATAATCGCCAGTTCGTTCATGAGCGAGATATTGAGGTCGCGCTGCGTGTTTTCTATGACCTTGGCGGCCTCGGCCACCTTGATGCTGGGCGCCTGATAGATGCCGGCCTGGATGACCTGGCCATATACCCCGGCTATATTTTCGAGTGCTTCGGCATCGCAGCCTGAGACAATCTTGAGAATCTGGGTGATGGGGCGCGATTTGTCGCCCGGATTGATGCGTTCGGGTGAGTAGCCTATCTTGAAATCGCCGAGTTGGAGGCCGGAGTGTTCTTCGAGGATGGGGAGACAGTCCTCTTCGGTGCAGCCCGGGTAAACCGTGGATTCGTACACCACATAATCGCCTTTCTTGAGGGCGCGGCCTACACTGGCGGATGCTTTCTTGAGGGGATTGAGATCGGGAACTTTGGAGTCGTCTATGTCGGTGGGAACCGAAACGATGAAGAAGTGGGCCTTTTTGAGATCGTCGGGGTTTGCTGAGAACTCTATATCGGTGCCTTCGAAAGCGGAGGAGTCCAGTTCGTTGCTCGGGTCAATGTTTCGTCTCATCAGACCTACACGCGCCTCGTTGATATCGAAACCGATGACAGAGAAGTGGCGCGCCAACTCGAGCGCCAGCGGAAGGCCCACATAACCGAGCCCCACTACCGCTATTTTTTTCTCTTTTTTCAGCAAAAGACTGTGCATTATGACGAAGGTTGTCTGATTCAGGGTGAACAAAACCGCCCGGGATTACAAAGGCATTCCACAATGTGGCCGCAAAGATATACTGTGTGCCGCAATTCACCAAACACAAAAAAATAAATCATTTTAATATTTTAAGTTAATTTTAATAATCCGGAAATATACTACCTTACAGCTGTCCTGCGGCCCATTTGGCGCCCGCCTCTGCCTTTTTCCATTCTGCCACGAGTTTGAGGTATTTGATTCGGGCATCGAGCCAGCGCTGTTCGCGGGTATTGATCAGGAACACCGAGCTCTCTCCCTGAGCGAATTTTTCAATCTCTGCATCGAGGAGTATCCGGTAATTTTCGGTGATCTGGCGGAAAGTGTTCACCTGTGCGAGCAGCGTATTGGCTTCGGTGACATACTGACCGGTTTTGGTGGTTATCTCCCTGATTTTCTGTTGTATATAAAAATCTGTCTGGCTGATTTTGATCCTGGTGAGATCATAATCGCCGCGGGCTTTCCGGTTGAGGATCGGGTAATAGATATTGACGCCCCATTTCATATCGTTGGCCACTACCGAGGGTCCTTCCAGTCCGGCAGTGGGAAAGAAGGCCCACTGGTTACCGAGGAGTGCGTAGTTCACGTTGACCACCGGCTTTCTCTTTTCATTTTTGAGTTTCCGCTCGATTTCGAGTGATTTCCGTTTGGCGGCATACTGCAGCAGATCGGGGTGCGTGGCTGCCGAGAAGTTATTGAGTTCGGGCAGCTGTGCGGAGAGCATATTATCGGCTGGCGGGGTTGGCAGCAGTGCTGTGTCGAGTGGTGCCGAGGGGCTGGTCCAGAGGAAGTTGACCAGTCCGAGCGCGGAGGTACGCGCCTCCATGCGTGCGAACTGCAGGTCGAGTTCCCGGTTCTGGAGCTGAATAAACGTCTCGAGGGTATCAACAGCGGGTTTATCGCCCTGGAGGAAGCTCTCCACGAGGCTGACGTGGCGAATCCTGACCTGTTCGAGGGCATTTTGCGTAATTTCGACCGCATTGGCGGCATAGAACCAGCTCCAGTAGGCTCTGGCGGCGTCGAAGAGCAGGTCGTTGAGCGAGGAGGCTCTCAGTGCCTGATTGTACTCGGCGGTGATACGGGCATCGTCGAGGGCGGCGCGGCGCTCGTCGTACAGGAGTCCCTGACCGAGTGCCCATTCCACGCCGAACGCTGCCTGTCCGTTGGCGGGGAGGTTGTTTTCGGGGTTCAGGAAATTACCGCGGGCGTAGTTGAAGCTGCCCTTGAGTTCCACACCGGCTCTGACGGGCCATTTCACGCCGGTTTCGGAGAACTGGAAGTATTGTTTGCCGTTGAAACGCTTTTCGGAGTAATCGCCGAACAGTCGCGGGTCGAACCCTCCTTTGGCACGGAGGAGCACGGAAGCAGCCTGTTGGGGCAGTAAATCGGCCTGTCGCGCGGCCGGGTGCATGGCAAGCACCTGTGTGCGCACGGCGTCCCAGTCGAGCACCTGCGCGGGCAGGCGCGGGGAGAGCAGGATAAAGAGGGAAAAGAATATAACGGGTTTAAATTTCATGCAAATCGGCGTTTTTCGGTCACAGTGGGATTCGGTCGGGTTCAAAGATAGCTATAATGCGGAGGAATGCTGCGATCCGGCACATACCGGAGCGCAGCGAGGACTTCTACTTCTTTGTTTCCGGGATCTCGTTATTCTTGTACAGATCGGGCGGGAATCCGTTGAGCAGTCGCCACAGTTCGTACCACAGCGGCACGTTATTAAGCAGGGCTATACCGCTCGCGCCACCGCCGGGCAGCAGGGCCGATGGCCAGGGCTCGGCCTCTCCGGGGTCGGGAGCCACGAGCACCCTGAACTTGCCGTTGGCGCTGATATTGCGGTCAATGGCCACGATTTTACCCCCGAAAGTACCTGTCGAGATGCCCGGCCAGCCACTGAAAAAGAAAGCGGGCCAGCCATCGAACAGAAACCTGACTTTGGTGCCTGTGCTGAGCAGCGGGACGTCGAGAGGCTTCACGTACATTTCGACAGCCAGCTCATATCCGGCGGGCTGAATAGTGACGATAGCTTCCCCTTCCTTGATGATCTCCCCCACCCCGGGCTTGGCGGCTTTCACGATGAACCCGTCCTGCGGAGCGGTGATGTAATAGAAATCGGAGCGGCGGGCGTAGTTGGAGCGTTCGATTTGCAGTTTGCTGACGGTGGCTTCCGCGTCGTACCGGTCGCTCAGCGTGCTGAACCGCTCACTTTTGGCCTTGGCGATCTTGTTGGCGGTTTCGTTGCGCACCAGACTGAGTTCGGTCAGATAGATGGAGAGTTCACGCCTGGCGGCTTCCAGCTGATTCTCGGCTGCCACCAGTTTGGCGCGGGTTTCCTGCACCTTCAGTCGTTTTTCTTCGAGGTCGGTGAGCGATTTGATACCTTTGTTAAACAGGTTCTGGGCGCCATCGAGCTGGCGGTTAGCCACCTGCAGGTCTATATCTGCCTGTATGATTTTCACACTGTCGCTGGTAATTTTCAGTCGCGCCTGAATGATTTTATTGCGGATCTGTGCTGTTTTATTGTCCAGCTCCATTTCCATGGCAGCGACCTGGTTTTCCAGCGCATCGGCTTTCAGGTTATAGGAGGCGATAGCGCCTTCCTTGGCTTCCACCTGATTGCCCATGCGTTCCACGAGTTTCGGGTCGAAGTAGTCAGTCTTCACCTCCGACAGCCTGACGATGGTGTCACCTTTCTGCACAGCCTGACCTTCCCGGATATACCACTGTTCGATGCGGCCGGAGATGGTGGAATGAATAGATTGCGGGCGGTGGCCCGGGTCGAGCGTGGTGAGATTCCCGCTGGCGCGCACGTTTTGCGTCCATGGCAGGAACATGAAGACAAGGAATACGCAGAGCGTGACGAGCAGCAGCATCCGGAAAGCGCGGAGCCAGTCGGGCAGCTTGCTTTTCTCGTAGGCCTTGATCTGGTCAATTTCAGGGAAATCGGGTTCTTTATTTTCAGAGAGTCTCAGCATGGACTGTGATCCTTTAGTGGTAATTATTCGGAGAAAAGGCCTGAAGAGCGGAATACATGTTCACAGTGTTGTGTATTGCGCGCGTCTGCGAGCGTGCCATCAAACACGATACTTCCGCCTTTCAGGATGATGAGGCGGTCGCACATGGCGGCGAAGTCGGGGTCTTCGGTGGTACAGATCAGCGTCCAGGGCTGAGACCGGTCGGTGAGGTAAGCGCCGATCACCGCGCGGTCGCGGCGTGACGTTTGTCCGAGCGGATTTTCCACCACAAGCAGGCGCGGATTTCCGATAATAGCCCTTGCCACCAGGATTTTGGACTGAATATTGCCGGGGATATTTTTCCCGCCGGGCAGCACCTCGCAATTAACGCCATCGGGTTGTTTCTGTACGAACTCACTCAGTCCGACGGCCTCTACCACTTCGAGCAGTCGGTGCAGCGGGATATTGTCGTTGCCGAGGGTAATATTTTCCAGCAGTGTCCCCCTGAAGAGGTCCTCTTCATTGGTGAGGTCACCGATCTGATTTCTGAGGGCGCGCAGGTTCAGGTTTCGTTTGGGCAGTCCATCGAAGAGCAGCGTGCCGGTGAAATCCCGTTTGAGTACCGAGAGAATCTGCATGAGGGTGCTCTTTCCGGCGCCGCCGTAACCTGCGATAGCCACGCGTTCGCCGGGTGACACCTTTATATTGATATGGCTCAGCACGGGGCGGTCGCCGTCTTCATACTGATAGCAGAGATCGCGGAGTTCGACAGCCATACCCTTGTCCTTGCCCGGCAGCTGATCGGCGTGGATACCGTCTTCCCTTTCCAGTTCGAGGTCGGTGAACTGACCAATCTTCTCGGCGGCAGTGAGCACGTCGTAACCTGTTTCGTGGAGCAGGATGAGTTTTTCGACCGACTCGATAACGAACAGGATCAGAATTTCGGAGGCAACGAACTGACCGATGTTGAGTTCATTATCCATCACGAGCAGGCTTCCCAGCACGAGGAAGCAGCCGAGCACAAGCACGCGGAAGGCGACGCCGGTGATAAACTTGGCCATGAGCACCTTCCAGTGCGATTCACGCGCATTGATATACTGAACGGTGAGATAATCGGCCCTTTTCACCGGAAACACGTTGTCGCCAGCCAGTTTGAAGGTAGAAGCTACCCTGCCCACCTCTTCGAGCCAGAACGCCAGCTTGTATTTGTACTTGGACTCCGTGAGACTGCTGGACACCCCTTTCCCGGCGGCCCAGGAGAACAGAAACGCGGTGAGGCCGAGCAGGAGCAGCGAGAAGGTAACAAACGAGGTGTGGTAGAAAGAGAGCAGCAGCAGACTGAAAATGATCTGGAGTACTGCGCTGCTTCCTTCGATGAGCAGCTTGGGGAGCCCTTTCTGCAGCGTGAGCGTATCGAAGAAGCGGTTGATGAGTTCGGGGAGGTGCTCTTTTCTGAGCGACTCCAGGTTGAGGCGCGGTATTCGGAGTGCGAACTCAACGGAGGCGTCGGTGAAGATGCGGCGCTGCATATACTCCATCACGGACAGCTGCATCAGTCGAAGGATACCGGCGAACAGAGCGCCGACCAGCACGAAAAAGACCAGAACCCCCCAGGAAGCATTCAGTGCTCCCCCGGCAATCTGTCCGATAATCGCCTGTATGCCCAGTGGCAGCGACAGATTAATGAGTCCGGCCACACCGGCGTACAGCAATATATATCTGATTT
Source organism: uncultured Bacteroidota bacterium (assembly GCA_903925535.1). Taxonomy (GTDB): domain Bacteria; phylum Bacteroidota; class Bacteroidia; order Chitinophagales; family Saprospiraceae; genus M3007. Next base: position 7,189 of record CAIYFY010000091.1, read on the forward strand.
CTGTTCGGTACTGGCCGAGCAGGCGCATTAATCGCTTGAGCGGAGTTGATTCAGGAGCGTAAGTTTCAGGCATAATCAAAATGGTCAATCGCCTTTCAAACGCCGCGGGCATTACATTGTTCAGTAAATAATACCTTTGTGTCAAAAAAAGACATGTCACTGACTTTACGGAACCGGCTTGAATTACTCGCCGAGTTGGGACAATATATCAGCAGCGGCGGCGATGAGGAGCTTGACGTGGCTGTTCGGCTCTCTTACGCAGAGAATCAATGGTTTACCGAGGAAAACATCCGCGAGTCGCTGCGCGCCCTTTCGGCGTCTTTCCTCGACGCGGAAAAGTTGCGCGCGTGGGCGTCTGCGTACGCAATTCCGGAGGAGAACCACCACATCAAGGTAGTCGGGCTGATTATGGCGGGCAACATCCCGCTGGTAGGCTTTCACGACTGGCTGTGCGTGTTTGTGACAGGCAACCGCGCCAAAGTGAAGCTGAGCGACAAGGACAGGCGTCTTTTGCCGGTTCTGGTGAACAAACTCGGTGAATGGTCGTACCAGTCGCGTGAGCAGACCATTTTCATCGGCGATACCGACAAACTGACCGGATTCGATGCTGTCATAGCGACGGGCAGCAACAACACGGCCCGCTATTTTGAGCAGTATTTCGGGAAATACCCTCATATCATCCGCCGGAACCGCAACGGGGTGGCCGTGCTGACGGGTATGGAGACCCGCGAGGAGCTGCATGCCCTGGGCCGGGACATATTCATGTACTTCGGACTGGGCTGCCGGAACGTGAGCAAGCTGTATGTACCGCACGGGTACCAGTTTGACAACCTGCTGGAGGTGCTGCACGACTACAACCGGCTGATCAACCACAACAAGTACAAGAACAATTTTGACTACAACATGACCTTGTACGTGCTGAACAACATGCCCTACCTGAACAATGGCTGTCTGATGCTCCGCGAGGATCCGTCGCTGCAGTCGCGCATTGCAGCGGTGCATTACGAGTACTACGACGACGTGCGCGAACTGGATTCGCTCCTGTCGGTCCGCCGCGACGAGATACAGTGTGTGGTGGGCCGTGTTCAGGTGGACGGGTTTTCTGTACTGCCCTTTGGCGAGAGCCAGGAGCCCGGCCTGTTTGATTATCCGGATGGAGTTGACGTGATGAAGTTTTTGATGAGCGGGGAAGCGAGTAGTTAAATATCGAATATCGAACTCC
>CAIYFY010000092.1 GCA_903925535.1 uncultured Bacteroidota bacterium
GGGCGCACAGGCGCACGCGAGGAGGAGCAGAGCGATAATTGTATTTTTCATGCCTCTTTGATTAACCAGCAGCCCGTTACTCAGGCTGCCTATTGCGGGGAAAATGTACGATAACTGTTTGGAACAGGAACAGGCAACTTATTAAATGGTAGCCCTGACTGTGTGGTTGACATTATAAGTTATTATCTGACATCAGGCAACTGCCGCTACACTGCAATGATAAGCCACCGTGACAATCTTTCATAAAAATTATATGCACATTGTGTTCAGTAAAAAGCACCGAGCCCGATATCCTGATGGCGCACCCGGCTATGCTTATTCCCGGCAGTTGAATCAGGATTGAAACCCCGGTGATAACTCCGAAACCTCAACCAGCCTGTTTCAATTCATCCGGCAAGCGGCCCAGTTCCGGGAAGAACCAGTAATAGATGTCTGATTTCGGGCGGAGGACTACCCAGACGGTCATAAATAATATCTTAAGGTCAGTGGATACCGACATGCGCTGCTGGTACCAGGCCTCTACTTTGCCTTTGTACGGAACTATGTGGGTGTTGTAAAATTGCCGCGGATCGCGACCGGGTACGGAGAGCAGGGCTTCCTCATCGCGGAAGATGATGCTGCCAATGCCGGTGATGCCCGGCTTCACGCGACTGATGATATCCTGAAACTCCGGACTGTAGGCACTGAAATCGGTCCAGGTTTGCGGGCGCGGACCCACAAGGGTCATATCGCCGGTGAGCAGGTTGATTATCTGGGGCAACTCGTTGAGTTTGCTGCGGCGCAGGTATTTGCCCAGGGGCGTCACCCGCGGGTCGTTGCGGAGGGTCAGACAGCCGGTACCCATGTTCGGACTGTCGCGGAGCATGGTGGCGAATTTCCAGATCCGAAACCGGTTTTTACGGTAGCCAATGCGCTCCTGCCGGTAGAACACCTCTCCCTCACCGGTACAGCGGAGGGCCAGTATCAGGAAGATAAACAGCGGCAGAAACAATACAAGTAAAATCAGGGCGACCACTATATCAGCCCAGCGCTTGAGGAACAGATATACAGTCATGTCAGCGGGTATATTGCAGCAGTTTGTCGCAAACCACACACACACTTTCGGGAGGGAGTCCGTTGTACAGCGGGAGGGTGATCTCGTTCATGTACAAACGAAGGGTATTCGGATAATCCTCCATCCTGAAACCCAGGTTCCGGAACAGGGTCATCATCGGCAGCGGGATGTAGTGTACGTTCAGGCCGATACCCTCGCACGCCATGTCGGCAATGATTGCGTCGCGGCCCGATTCCGTCATGCCGTCTATCCTGAGCAGGAACAGGTGGGCAGAAGAAACCGTTCCCTCCCCATTTTGGAGCAGTGGCAGCACCATCCGGTCGCTTGCACCAAGCTGCTCCTGATACTGCCTGAACAATTCGAATCGCTCCGGCAATAACTGCCGGTCGTACTTTCTGATCTGTGCCAGTCCGACAGCTGCGCTCAGGTCGGGCATATTCACCTTCAGGCCCTGCTCCACAATGTCGTAGCGCCAGTCGCCGGGAATGTTCTTCTCGTAGGTACTCTTCGACTGCCCGTTCAGGGAGTACAGTTTCATGAAGCGGTATTCGGCCTCCGGATCAAATGACGGAGGAAGTTGCAGGCAAACCGCCCCACCCTCTCCGGTGGTAATATTTTTCACGGAATGAAACGACAGCACGGTTACATCCGCACAGACCCCCGATTTCCGGCCCCTGTAACGGGCACCGATGGAATGGGCGGCATCGGCCAGTATCAGCGGGCGCCCGAGTTTCTCCTGGACCAGGGTGGCGGGAGAGAACCGGGATCGCACCGGGTCATCCTCCAGGATGTGACGGATTCGGTCGTAGTCGGCAGGCCATCCGCCAAGGTCCACGGGAATGATTGCTTTGGTGCGGGGGGTGATTGCCCGCTCCAGTTGCTCAGGATCAAGGGTGAAATCCCCGAGCACGTCCACCATGACCACGCGGGCACCAATATTCAGCGCACAGAGGGCTGTTGCCGCATATGTATAGGCGGGTACGATGACCTCGTCTCCCGGCCCCACGCCGAACCATTTCAAGGCAAGCATTGCCCCGGAGGTCCAGGAGTTCACACACACGATCGCCTGCGCGCCCGTGTATGCGAGTAACGCTGCCTCCAGTGCCTGCACCTTGGGGCCCGACGTCAGCCAACCCGTGTTGACAAGACTGTCGAGCACCTCGGCAATCACATCTTCATCTATCAGCGGTTGAGAAAACGGGATTTTATTCATCAATAAACGATTAAATGATCATGCCGGCACCGGCAGTTTCGTTGGTAGCCTCATCAATCAAAATCAGGCTGCCGGTTGTTCTGTTCTGGCGATAGCTGTCGGTAAAAAGCGGTCGTGTTGTGCGCAGAAGCACACGCGCGATGTCGTTCATACCGATATGAAGATCGTTCTGGTTTCTGCTCAGGGTGTTGATATCGAGTTTGTACCTGATTTCTTTCACGATACAGCGCACTTCACTGCCTGTATGTTTCAGGATGTACTTCCCGTTGGGTTGCAACGGCCGGTCGCTGAACCAGCAGACCATCACTTCCACATCCTGGGTAATTTCGGGCTTATTGTTTTCCCGCACTATCATGTCGCCTCTGCCGAGATCAAAATCATCTTCCAGCAGCAGGGTTACCGACATCGGTGGCACAGCCTCCTCCAGCTCGCCGTCGTACGTATCAATCCTGCTGATGCGCGTGGTGAAACCGGAGGGCAGCAGCAGCACCTCGTCGCCCTTCCTGAAAGTACCCGATGCCACCCTGCCTGCGTAGCCCCGGTAATCGTGGTGCGTATCGGTGAGCGGACGAATCACGTACTGAACCGGGAAACGGGGATCAATCAGATTTTCATCGCTCCCTATATGTACATTTTCGAGGTAGTAGAGCAAGGTAGAGCCCTGATACCAGGGCATATTTTCCGACCTGTCCACGATATTGTCGCCTTTCAGGGCCGAGACAGGGATGAAATGGACATCGCGGACATCCAGTTTGGCGGCAAAGAGTTCGAACTCATGCCTGATCCGGTGGTATGCCTCCTCTGCGTAATCCACCAGATCCATCTTGTTAATACAGACCACGAGGTGCGGAATCTGCAGGAGCGAGGCGATAAAGGCGTGGCGGCGTGTTTGTTCCTGCACGCCCTTGCGCGCGTCCACGAGGATAAGCGCTGCGTTGGCCGTGGAAGCACCTGTAACCATATTCCGCGTGTACTGAATATGGCCGGGTGTATCGGCGATGATAAACTTCCGGTTTGGCGTGGAGAAGTAGCGGTAAGCCACATCAATCGTAATACCCTGTTCCCGCTCCGACTTGAGGCCATCGGTCAGCAGGGCGAGATTCATTTCCCCGTCGCCGGAGCGCTCGCTGGCCTTCCTCACTGCCTCGAGCTGGTCCTCGAATATGGCCTTTGACTCATACAGAAGCCTCCCGATGAGCGTACTCTTGCCATCGTCCACACTGCCGGCGGTAGTGAACCGCATCAATTCCGTTCGTTTGATATCCATATCAGAAGTACCCCTGTTTTTTACGGTCTTCCATGGCGGTTTCCGATCGTTTGTCATCTGAACGAGTACCGCGCTCGGTGACTCGCAGCGTGGCAACCTCCCTGATAATTTCACTGGCGGTGGATGCACTGGATCGGACGGCCCCGGTGCAGGTCATATCTCCGATTGTTCTGAACCGGACCGTTTCAAGGGCGGGCACCTCGTGGGGTCGCCTGGGTATATAATCGCAGTCGGCCAGCAGCATGCCATCGCGTTCGAACACTGCGCGCTGGTGGGCGAAATAGAGTGAAGGGAGCGGCACCTGTTCGGCGGCCAGATACTCCCACACGTCGAGTTCGGTCCAGTTGCTGATGGGGAATACGCGGAAGTGTTCGCCCTGGCGTTTATGGCCGTTGAACAGATTCCAGAGTTCCGGGCGCTGATTTCTGGGATCCCACTGACCAAATTCGTCGCGGTGAGAGAAGAAACGCTCCTTGGCGCGGGCCTTCTCCTCGTCGCGGCGTGCTCCGCCGATGGCCGCATCGAAGCGGTGTTTTTCGATTGTATCGAGCAGAACGGCGGTCTGTATGAGATTTCGGCTGGCATTATAGCCTTTTTCCTCGGCTACCAATCCCTTGTCAATGGCCTCCTGCACCGAGCCGACAACCAGCTTCACGCCCAGCTCCTTCATCCACCAGTCGCGGAACTCCATCGTTTCCGGGAAATTGTGTCCCGTGTCAATATGGATAAAAGTGAAAGGGATGCGTGCCGGGTAGAAAGCCTTTCGGGCGAGCCAGGACACAAGTATAGAGTCCTTACCCCCCGAAAAGAGGAGTGCAGGGTTGCCAAACTGAGCGGCAACCTCCCTGAGTACGAAAATGGACTCCGATTCAAGCAGTCTTGTCATGATATCTCTGCCAGTATTTTGTTTACGGCCTCTTCAACCGATAAAAGATTGGCATTTACGACGATATCAGGATTAAGTGGTGGTTCATATACATCATCAATGCCGGTGAAATGCGGAATAAGTCCTGCGCGAGCCTTTTGGTACAGTCCTTTGGGATCGCGTTTTTCACAGACATCAATGGGCGTATCTACGAATACCTCCGTAAAATCTTCAGGCCCGACGATGCTCCTCGCCAGTTCGCGCATTTCGGTTTTGGGGCTGATGAAGCAGTTGATACAGATTATTCCGCTGTTGAGATAAAGTTTGGATATCTCGGCCACGCGGCGAATATTTTCCATTCGGTCGGCGTCGGAGAATCCCAGATCACTGTTGATACCGGTCCGGAGATTATCGCCGTCGAGTATCTGGGCAAAACGGCCCATTTCGAACAGTTTTCTCTCGAGTTCTACCGCAATAGTTGTTTTTCCCGAGCCAGACAGTCCGGTAAACCACAGCACCCGTGCGCGTTGCCCGAGTGCGCGCTCGCGTTCCGCCCGCGAGAGCATGGATTGAAAAACCGGATGTATATTATTCATTTAATTACTACTCACACACAAACAAGAGTGGTATCAAAGCGGCACGTTACCGTGCTTGCGCCGGGGTCTGGGCACATCCTTGTTTTCCAGCATCGCGTACGCTTTGATGAGTTTTCTTCTGGTATCTTTGGGATGAATTACCTCGTCAACGAAACCACGGGAGGCAGCGCGGTACGGGTTGGCAAAGGTATCAGCATATTCTCGTTCTTTTTCCAGTAATTTGGCTGCCGGATCGGGGCTCGATTCAATTTCCTTTTTGAAGATGATTTCGGAAGCTCCCTTGGCACCCATGACGGCTATTTCCGCCGTTGGCCACGCGAAATTCATATCGGCGCCGATATGCTTGGAGTTCATCACGTCGTAAGCGCCGCCGTACGCCTTGCGGGTGATTACGGTGATGCGCGGCACAGTGGCCTCGGAAAAAGCGTACAGCAGTTTGGCGCCGTTGGTGATGATGCCATTCCACTCCTGATCCGTGCCGGGCAGGAACCCGGGGACATCCTCCAGCACCAGCAGCGGGATATTGAAACAATCGCAGAAGCGGACGAAGCGGGCGCCCTTTTTGGAGGCGTTCACATCGAGTACACCGGCCAGACAGACGGGCTGATTGGCCACAATACCGATACTGCGGCCGGCCAGACGGGCAAAACCCACCACTATATTATCGGCGTAAGCCTCCTGAATTTCAAAGAAAGAGCCGGCATCCACGATACCCAGAATAACCTCCTTCATGTCGTAGGGCTGACTGGCATTTTCGGGGATAATGGCAGTGAGTTCCTCGCGGTACTCCTCTTCCAGTTCGAAGGGCAGGGCCGGAGCCTTTTCCGAGCAGTTTTGCGGCATATACGACAGCAGCTGCCTGATTTTTGCGATACAGTCAATATCGTTGGCGGCCGTCAGGTGCGTAACCCCGGACCGTGAGGCGTGGGTGGAGGCACCGCCGAGTTCTTCAGAGCTCACCTCCTCGTTGGTCACCGTTTTCACCACATTGGGTCCCGTCACGAACATATACGAGCTGTGTTCCACCATCAGAATAAAATCGGTGATAGCGGGACTGTACACGGCGCCGCCGGCGCAGGGGCCCATGATAGCGGATATCTGGGGAATTACCCCGCTCGCCTGCACATTCCGGTAAAAAATATCGGCATAACCGCCCAGCGAGTTCACCCCTTCCTGGATACGTGCGCCACCGGAGTCATTCAGACCGATCAGGGGAGCGCCGTTTTTCACGGCCAGGTCCATGATCTTGCAAATTTTTTCCGCGTGTGTTTCCGAGAGCGAGCCACCGAACACCGTGAAGTCCTGAGCGAAAACATACACCAGTCGGCCACTTACGGTACCATAGCCTGTGACCACCCCGTCGCCGGGGAACTGCTGATCGGCCATACCGAAGTCGGTACAGCGGTGCGTCACGAGTGCTCCGATTTCCTCAAAACTGTCGGGATCGAGGAGGAAATGAATCCTTTCCCGGGCGGTGAGTTTTCCCTTTTTGTGTTGAGCATCAATACGGGCGGTGCCGCCGCCCAGTCGGGCTTCAGCGAGTTTTGAGTCGAGAATCTGCAGTTTTTTGTCCATCAGAAACAGCGCCCGGCGGGTTAGGAGTCGGGTGCGGCGCAAATGTAATAATAGCATGACTAGGATTCGCTTACCTGGTCAAAAAACGCTCATTTTCGGGCGCATTCACCGAAGCTGCTTGGAGTGGCTCGCTGCGATTAAGGTGGATTTGTTTAACCGCAGCGTGGCGCAGAGTACCATGCTCTGCGTAACGCTGCGTCAAACGCTGCATAACGCTGCGGTTTTACAAACGAGAAACAAAGCACCGGGAGCCGTGTAAAACAACCCCGAAACCGGAGGCTGATTAGTTTCACCCTTCCGGAGCTTTCAATATGCAGAGAAGGTTTTTGGGTATGGCACCTGTAAAATTGACCGCTTGTTTGCTCATACGACCGCTTGTTATCACAAACGGCAGTTTCCCTGGAAAAATGATGTAGTTTTTTTTAGCTTTGTGATTGGGTTGCCATGAAGCAAACTGTGAGACAATCTTGAAGGAGGTGATTGCGAACAGGAATGATCGGACTCATAAGTACTTGTAACTTATGAACGGCGAAGCCATTTTCTTTTTTGACCGCCGGCACCCCTGATCGCGCATGCACCTCTGCAACAACCCATTCAATCGCCAAAAAACAAATCGAAAACACATGAATCGGACAGGATAGCCATCTGCGGTTCGATATTCTGCGGTTCTACATTCCGCGGTTCGATATTCCTCAGTTCTACATTCCGCGGCCCAACATTCTGCGGTTCGATATTCTGCGGCCCAACATTCCGCGGCCCAACATTCCGCGGTTCGATATTCTGCGGTTCAACATTCCGCAGTTCTACATTCCGCGGCCCCACAATCTGCGGTTCGATATTCTGCGGTTCGATATTCTGCGGTTTAAAATCTCCTCCGCTAAAAAAAACCACCCTAAATTCCAAACAGAACATTACCTTTACCGCCCCAGCCAAAACAGTGAGATAAGTACCGGTAATACAAAATATCCGATATCAAAGTAACCATCTCACAAAACAAAATCCTCGTCATTACGACTCTAATCA
>CAIYFY010000093.1 GCA_903925535.1 uncultured Bacteroidota bacterium
AGATCGTCGGGGTGAATTCCGGTGCCGGTATCCTCAACAGTCAGCACCAGATCGCCTTCACGGATATCCGCTTCCATGATGATTGTACCACCGCCGGGCGTGAATTTAAGGGCATTGTTGAGCAGATTATTGAGTATTTTCTCCCATTTCTGTTCGTCCATCATCAGTGCCAGGTTATTTGGACAGTTGTACTTCAGTTTAAGGGTCACTCTCCGGTGTTCGGCGTACGGAAGGAATGAGGCCATGATACGAGCGAGAAACAGGTAAAGCTGAACGGGTTTCTCCGCCAGAACAAGTTTGTTGGCCTCCATTTTCGACAAGTCAAGCAACTCTTCAACCAGATTGAGGAGCCTGCCGGCATTTCTCTGAATCAAAAGCATCGAGTTGCGGTCTTTTTCGTCCAACTGGTCTGATTTGAGCAGGCTCTGCACGGGTCCGAGAATAAGGGTGAGCGGAGTGCGCAATTCATGGGTAATATTGGTGAAAAACCGTGATTTCATCTCATCCAGGGAGCGTAATTCCCGGGCCTGATCCTCAATGATTTGTTTGTCGGACTCAATTTTCTGTGTTCTGTTCCGCACTTCCCTCTCGAGTTTCTGGTTGGCCTCCCTCAGGTTTCTGGCTCTCCAGTTGCCCGTCAGCCATGCGCCTGTGAGTAAAAGCAGGACAATAAAAGAGAGAAACGGCCATGCAAGGTAAAAAGGCCTTTTCACCAGAATCGGGATGGTAATCTCGTTTTTTGACCAGGTATTTCCCTGCAAACTGTAGCGGATTTTCAGTTTGTATTCCCCGTAGGGCAGGTTGTGCAACCTGATTAGCGGTGATTCCTGCTGTATCCAGTTGTCGCTGTATCCATCTATCTTCCAGGAGTACCTGATCTGATTGACGTCTTCATAGACAAGCGGCGACACCCGGATATCGAGATAATCATCTTCCGGGGTTACCATGACCGGGTTGCCTTCGCCCATCTCTCCGAGGTGGTTTATGTAGTTGCCGCTTTTAATCTGAAATGTACGGGCTTCCATCAGCCGCAGTGTGGGTGTATCATCGTCGGACAGCGGAATATCTTTCGGGTAAAAAGCTGTAATACCGTTCAAGCCTCCGAAAAACAGTCGCCCGTCGGCTGCCCGGTAATGTGACTGTGCGTTGAATTCGCTGTCGGCAATACCATCGCGTTTGAAAAACACCCTGATTCGGCCCGAGTCTTTGTGCAGCCTCATTAATCCATAGTTGCTCGGGAGCCACAGGTCGCCCATGCCATCGTCATAAACTGCGTGTATATCATTGTTGGAAAGTCCCTCCGATTCGGAGTAGTGTTTTATAATTCCTTTTTCAACGGACCATCTGACCAATCCTGCACCGTTGGTTGCCAGCCAGAAATCGCCGTTGGTATCTTCATACAGGTAGTTGATTCTGTCGTACAGCAAGTCGGTCCCGGGAGTCAGGTAATGTGCCAGTATGCTTCCCTGCTCGTCAATCAGGTACAGTCCGTTCGTTGTACATAACCATATTCCGCGATCATTCCTGTGCATGTAATATATGCCGGCGCTTAAAAACAGGGTTGGTTCAACGCTCCTGCCGGCGACATTGATTTTGTACAATCCGTTGGAAGTACCTGCCAGGATGCCCGTACTGCAGCGAAGAAAGGAGGTGACATCGCTTAATCTGTTGAACGGATACGTTGTCCGGCGTTTTCCGGGTTCTATAAAGGCGATTTTTCCGCCATGACCACCCACCCAGAAGCCGTTCCCGTCGGGCATTATAGCCAGTCCCTGTCCATCGCAAATATCATTTCTGGATACAGAAAGATTGTCGAGCTGTACGATGCAGTCGCCTTTGTAACTGTTTACATAGAGTTGGTTTCCGATTTGTATCATCCCCCGAATACTCCGATCGAGGCTTTTGTCGGTCATCAGCGTTTTAAATCCGGTTGTTTTACTGGATGTAAGATGGATAATTTTGTAGAGATTGGCTGTCCATAACCCTCCATCGCGGTCAAAGTAGAAACTGGAAGTCGGGCTGATTTCGGGAAATTCGCGATTCAGAATAACGGTTCCGCTTCCGTCACTTCTGCTGAGGTACAGGTCGGATTGATCCCGCCGCCAGGCATACCCGTTGCGATGTGGAATAAATTGAGATTTAGGTACCACATTTTCACTGATCCAGCTGAACACCGGCAATCTGTCGGTATGGTTGATGAATACCCTGCCAGCTTCGGCTGTCAGTTGTCTGAATGCCCGGTTATTATCTGACTGATTAGTCCATAAATTCAGTGCATTGTCGAGCCAGAAATATCGCACGTCTGAAATACTGTCGAGTCGGTCTCCGGTGCTGTTTTCCAGGTAGATACGATTG
>CAIYFY010000094.1 GCA_903925535.1 uncultured Bacteroidota bacterium
ATCGGCATCCAGTACGGCGCTGATATACCGATACCGCATATCCTCGTAACCCCTCGCGTATTCCTTCTTTTTGGCCGCCTGCTGAAGTACCCAATAGGCTGACTCTCTGGCAGGCAGGCAGATATTACCCGTGTTCAGCAGACTGTCGAACAGTACTTCGAGAGGCAGAAGCGCGTTGCCGGATTTGACACCCCTGTCTGTATGCAGGGTGTCATTCATCACAATCAGGTTGTCTGAATAGTCCATGCAGGGAGAAAACTGAATAAACGTTCCTTCGCTGTTGTTGAATCGCGGCACCTGACGCTGGTCCGCCTTTTTCACTTCTTTTTTAACATAATTGCCGAGTTCGGCATCCTCCAGCAGCCCATCGTCATCGGCGGCATCTCCGAGTGCGCCACGAATCAGGTAATAGGTAAAAATACCGTGTTTCAGGTTGGCATCTTCATACGATTTGCCTTCGCCGGTACTGGAGAGCAGCTCGAAGAAACGGCCGCCCGTATTTGCGTACGACGGCTTGAGCGATTCGATAGCCGGCAGACTTCCCTCCTCCGTACCAGAGAGCCTTCCGGAGTGGCAGGCATCAGCTATTACCACCACCTTTTTCGAGTAGCGCATCCATTCTTCCACGTACTCTATCAGGTCGGTATGCGGATAACCCATATCCAGCGAGGAGGCATTATCGGTATTGTGCAGGATGAAATATCCCTTCTTCTTCGGACCTGAATTATTCAGTTGTCCATGACCGCTGAAGTAAAACACCACGTAATCCGGTTTCCGGGAGGAGGTATCGGACAGCAATCTGTTCATGCAGGCAAGGGCCATATCCAGATTGCCCACCGTTGCCTTTTCATCGAGCAGTGTGATTACCGTATCCACCTGCACATTTTCGGCACACTTCAGCAGTCGGGCGAACTGTTCGGCATCGCGGTTGGCAAACCTCAGTTGTTTGAACCTGCCGAATTGGTACCTGGATACCCCGATGACGATAGCGCTCATGCGGGGCTTGGCTTCTCTTGGGAATTGCGCTTGGGCTATGTTGGCAGTAAGCCCAAGGAGAATTATGAAAAGATATGTACGAATCATTGAAATGCGGGTTTTTGGTAAAAATTGGTTAGTTGGTGGGTGATGTCTATTGTTTCAAGATGGGAGTGCTCAGATTTCTGTGTCAGGTGTCGGCATAGGATTATGAGTGGTTTCGTTACCCCCCCCACCCGCACTCGCCATTGCCGCCATCGCCCTTCGCGGTCGCGTCGCTGCCGCTCCTGCTCCCCGCTCCGGCGATAGCTTCAATGGCTCGTACCCAACTACCCTGCTCAACAGTCAGCCGGATGGGCAAACCATCTACCTGGGGACGGAGGAGGCGAGGCGGAAGCCGAGATTGCCGAAGCGGTCATCCGGCCTGTCGCTGCCGCGGCCAGTAACGCGGCAGTTTCTAGCGTAGCCACTCCAGCTGCCGCCGCGATTCAAGCGGCCGCTGCCCGTGTTCGGCCCAGTCGGGCTGGTCTGATTTTTTGATAAGCTTTCGCCATACCTATCCGAATACCAGTCTGAACACCACTCCCATACATTGCCGCTCATATCGTAAATACCGAGTTCACTGGCTTTTTTCATTTTCACTGGATGAGTTTTACTACCGGAATTAACATAATGCCATGCTACCTCAATCGGGTTATTACTGCCAGCATACTCGTATCCTTTACTGAGGCCTCCCCCCCGGGCGGCGTACTCCCACTCTGCCTCAGTGGGAAGTCGGTAGCCGTCTGCATTCTCCCGAATGCGCACCAGCCAGCCGTATTCATCGTCGGAGTTCGTATTCCCCGGATCACGTACGGTTTTCACAATATCATACACCGGCTGAAGTCCCTGCTGTTCGCTGGCCCAGTTGGCATATTCTGCCGCGTCGTACCAGCTCACGAAAACTACAGGATGATCACCAATCCAGCCCCAGGAGGGCGAAGTTAATTCCTTTAAAGTATCATCCGGCGTAATACGCTGCCCGATACGCCGGCCCAGGGCCGTGGTGTATAGATGGTATTGAAACACTGTAGTTTCAGTTTCGGCCAGCTTAAAATCGGAAACAGTAGCCCGGTACAGGCCGTCCTTGTTGTATTTCTGGCACAATTCATCGTCGGGTTTCACGCAGCCGGGGGTGAAGGTGCCGCCTTGCACCGTGATCATCTTAGGGAAGTACCGCTCGTTCAATTCTTTGAAGCGAGCCGGGGCCAGTGCCTTTTGTATGTCGCGCAGAGCGAACGGGCGTGTATCGCCGGCCAGGCGTTCGGCTTTCCCGGCCAGATCGGGCTGTTTAAGCCAACGGGCGGCTGTGGCAGTTTCCAGCGCGGCGGCAGTGCGATCGCCGGTGTAGTTGTGGAAAAAAGCCATTTCAAGCAGGGCCGCAGTGACGGCGACAGTGTCGGCTTCGAGTTGCAAAGCGGTGTTCAAGGCCTTGGAGGCTTCGGCGTAGTTGAGTCCTTTGACAGCGTTATCGGCCACGATGAGCAACGCCGATACCCCCTGTTTCGCAGCTTTTTGCGCCTCTTTTCTGGCTTGATCAGCCTTAAGGGTTGCCTCATCAGCTTCCTTCTTCTTTAGTTCTGCTTCCATTCTCGCCAGCCTTGCATTTTCAGAATCTGTACCGGACTGTTTAATCGCTTTATCAGCGTTCGCTTGTGAAATTTGCGCTTCTTCCCTCGCTTTAATGGCCTCTTGTCTCTTTTGATCTGCCTCGTTTTTTGCAGCCAAAGCGGCAAAAGTGGCAGCATCAGCATTTCTTTTTTCAATTCTGGCCAGTGAATCACTCACG
>CAIYFY010000095.1 GCA_903925535.1 uncultured Bacteroidota bacterium
GCCGAGGTTGCAGCCCCTGTACGACGGCCCGTTGCTGCTGCGATTGGCGGCGCGGCAGTTCTGCGGTTCGTAGTCCCAGCTGCCGCCGCGATTCACACGGCCGTCGCCCTCAACAGCACCAACAGGATTTTCCTGTGGCTCCGATTTATAATCCCCGTACCAGTCCCAGCACCACTCCCATACATTACCACTCATATCGTACAGACCAAGTTCATTCGGCTTTTTCTGTCCAACAGCACGTGTACGACTTCCACTGTTTGCATAATACCACCCAACAGAATCCAGGTCATTGCTGCCAGCGTAAATTCTTCCTTTACTTTTATTACCGCCACGAGCAGCATACTCCCACTCAGACTCTGTTGGTAAACGATAACCACCAACTCCGCTGTTAATCTCTACAGTCCACTTTAAGCGATCATAGCCACTCTGGTTATTCGCATCCACGATATCCTTGTCTATTTTGTACATAACTTTAACACCACGCCGTGCACTCACCCAGTTACTATACTCAACTGCGTCATACCAGCTCACATACACAACAGGGTTGTCGCCAGCATCGGACCATGTTGATTCCAAATAATCTTCAATAGCAAGACCAGTCGAAGCACAATACAGCGCAAACTGCCATACCGTCGTCTCGGTACGTGCCATCCGATAATCACTTATTGTAACTTCATGTAATGTCTCATTTCCTTCGCACTCCGAACCAGAACATCCCATCATGAACTTTCCACCACTAATTTTTACCATGGCCGGATAATACTTCATATTGTACAGCGTGTCAAAATATAACGAATCAACAGTTTTCATTGCCTCCCGAAGTAATCCGCGAGCCACAACTGTATCGCCCGGCAATGTTGATACCATGTCATATACCGATCGGTTCTTTATGTAAACCGATAGTGAATCCAGTATCTCTGCCGAAAGACGATGATTACCGGTCTCCCCGTACCAAAAGGCCATCTCCAGATATTTTTTCGTTACCTCAGACTTCAAGACTCCCAAACTTGACGCAGATCGTACTTTCTCCAGTGCCATATCATAGCGCAAATTCAAAATATCTCTTTCCGAATTTTGCAGTATCAATCGAACTACTTCACCATTCTTTTTCTCAAGGTCAGATAAAGCCCGCCGTACTTTGTCACGCTCCTTGTCAGCAGCATCCTTCTCAGCCCGAGCCAACTCCGTCGCCTTCCGGGCCTCCGCATAATTATCCTCCGCCCGACGACGCTGCTCTTCCGTCGCATTCTTCTCCTTCTTTACATCCTCCAGCGCCTTCAGGGTGCGTTTCTCTTCTCTTTTAGCAAGATCAAGGTTTGTTTCAGCCTCTTTCGACTTTTGCTCAGCTAACTGCCTTTGCTCATCAGCCTTTGTCTTCTCTCCCTGCGCTATATCTCGCTGCTCCGCAGCCAAACGGGCGCTGCTGTCAGCACGAATACCTTCAAGCTCTGCATTCTGCTGCGCCCGTTTCGCTTCTCGCTGCAGGTTATAGGTATATATCGCCAGTATAAGAGCCAGCACCGCCAGCAATCCCGCTCCCCGCGCAAACAGCGTTGCACGGCTGCGGGCCTCTTCGGCCTGTACAAGGGCTTCCTGGGCTTTTTGCTTCTCTGCTTCCGCCTCCTGACGCAACGAGGCTTCTTTCTTCGCCTGCTCCTCGGCCTCGCGCAGGCGCTTTTCCCGCTCCGCATCAATACGGGTAGCCTCCTCCTTCCAGTGCTGCTCGGACGCGCGGGCGCGGGCAGCAAGCGCTGGCGGCAACGCGCGATACTGTCGGTAGGTCTCTATATAACTCAAATCATCCGGAGAAAGATATTCGCCCTTCTTGTCCTCCATCACCCGGTAAATATCGGTGGCCTTCTCCCGCATGGCCATATCATCGGTGATGTTGCGGCCCACCACGAGGGCCAGCATATCGTGGCTCAGCTCGTACAGGGTCTGTTCTCCCGAGCGAATTTTACGCAATATACGCCTGTTCTCCAGTTCCTTAAGCAAATTCGGCAGGGGCGTTTCCTGTTTTACTTCCTTTTCAGCAAGGTCCTTCTCCAGCTCCGCTTCGCTGAGTTGCAGTTTGGTGCGCCGCCCGGTAATCATAGCCGCCAGGGTCTCGAGGGGCGCACTTTTCCCGAAAGAAGGCCGCAGCGACTCCAACTGGTCTTTCAAAAAACTGTCGAGCACGCCCTCCAGGCTGTCGCTCTCGCGCACCAGCGAACGCTTGAGTACGGGTAGTGAAGCAGCACCTTCCTGTACATCGCAGGCACGCCCCCACAACTCGCTCAGGAATACCTGTACGTGCGTGAGCTCTATCTCCCGGTTTTTGTCGGGCAGCTTCCCGAGTATGCTGTCGGCCAGCGCAGCGCTCTCGGGCGAATTGAACTGATCCCGGTACCGCGGCGAGTCGAGGGTTTTGTTGATTACCTCCCGAACGCCCTCGCGGTTCATCTTTTCCAGCCTGAACCGGTTTCTGAATATACCCGGACACAGGGGCTCGAACTCCGACAGGTGCCCGATAAATTCCTCCCGCATGACCAGCAGTACGCGACAGGGTGTCCGGTAGCGTATCAGCTTGTCCAGCAAGGTAAAAAACTCCCGCTTTTCTGCTTCCTCGCCCGAAATGAGCAGCTCTTCAAACTGGTCGAACAACAGATAAACAGGCTGATAGTATTCCTCGAACAACCGCTCTGCCGCCTTGCTGAAATCAATTTCCGGATCCTCCGGAAGACCCGTTTCCGGGTTCAGGAGTATCTTGTCGTACAGCTTGTCGTTGATGGTGCGGTAAACAGAAGCCGTCAGGTTTTTCTCCCGCCGGATGGTGAGCGCATACCAGTCGGCATCGGAAAACCGGTTCCGGAGTCCGCACTCGATCAGACTCGTTTTGCCCGCTCCGGACGGTCCGTAAACCAGCAGGTGCTTGACCCCGCTGAGTGCCTCGTACAACGCCCCGGTCTCTTTTTCGCGACCGAAAAATATGGCCTCGTCGTCCTTGTCATAGGCATCAAGAAACTTGAATGGAGATGCTGTGTTCATACGCCCGGTCTTTTGAAGGGTTTGAAAATGTGGCCTACGTACTTGTATAGTTCATCAAGAAGTGATGATTTTTCATTAATTTTCTTAACCAACAGAAAATCGTCAGATTTTTCACTATTATAACCTTTTATTTTCAACTCATTCCTGTAATTCGCAAATCGATAATTAGTCGAACTAGCATTTTCAGTACCAGTATAGTAATACAATTCTGGTGTGTCTTTGTCAATATTATCTACCACACTCTTGTCAACAAGTAACGGGGAAAGAGAAATGAACTTACCATCTTGTATATTTTCTCCAGTAACTAGAATTACGCTTTGATTAAATGTATGTTTACCCTCAAGATACTGATTTTGCCAAGTATCACTGCTACTGTCGTAAACACCATAAAGCTCTCCGAAAGTATGCCGATATTTCATCCCACCCAGATGCACACCTGCCTTATACAATAGACTGATATCCTTCACACTAATTAATCTATACTTCGCCAAAAATGATATCTCGCGCATCCAGCAAATAAGTGCAGTTAAATACTGATCAAGTAAGCCCGCAATATCTGTATCTTCCGGAATATCACCTTTAATAAGTTTTTGTCGATAAATGTTCATAAAACCAACTGCGCCAGAGATATCATCTTCGGGATCAGAGAGCATATCAACAATCCGGGCAATTTCTGGCATAAAACTCATATCTTCAGGCAATGCCTCAGTAGTTTCCCGGAGGAGCTTGAGGTAATCGAATGTCAGATATTCATCGCCCCTCATACTGAGGAATTGACAAAGCGTAGTCATATCTTCGTATTTCCTACCAGAAATAAGTAGCTGTGAAGTCTGAATATAGCACAAATAGCGTATTGAACTTTGAAAAGCCTCGGCTAAAAAAGAAAGTCGTCGGCTATTGAGTTGTTTTCCTGGGTCTGAGCATAATTTTGTGAAAAATGTCTGTATTAACCACCCATATTGTTGAAATACATCAATAGGCCTTTTACCGATCTTAACACCTTGTTGGAGTATATCTTCCCTGAGATTTCTCACCCAAAGACTTTTACTATTCTCGATGTATAGGCTCGGATCATCACTTGTATGTCTAACGAGATTGTGGTATAATTCATCGGGCAGGAAAAACCCCTTGTTTTCCAGCAGGTCGAGCTGGGTCCGGAAGTGCAGCAGCAGGTCACTCGTTTCGGAGAACTGGTTGTAGTAGTGTTTGATACCTTCCAGCCTGCTCCGGAACCGGAGCAGCCCGGCGGCCTCCTCATCGGTTTCGGCAGCCTCCTCCAGCTCCCGGGCGTCTCCCTTGAAATAGGTGTAAATAAGCGGTCTTCCGTTTTTCCGGAAAAGATTCAGGGCTGTTTCAAACTCCTCTACAGTGTACTGTCCGGCTTTCCGGTGAAAAAGGCACACCACCATGTGGCATGTTTCTATGCTTTTATTGTACTCGGCCTGTTTCCCTTCCAGGGCAACCGCGTCAATGTAGTTCTCCCAGTGCACAGGATTCAGTAGCGTTTTTTTAGCTTTCAGGTGGATGGCGCTTTGCTGATGCACATACGACAGGAATGCATCGCGTTCGGCTTTCAGCTCGGAAGAGGAGGCGAGAAATATATTTATCGTCTGCATAGGTAGCTCTCTTAAAATAATACCGGCGAACAAGCCATATCTCCGGCATTAATAGTGAAAAATTAACGAGATAAAATACGGAATATCGGGGGTTTCTGCAAAGGTACAAATTTCAGGCCAAACTCACGCCAATGTAGCCGTAAAGCCGCGGCCTCAGCCGTGGGATACGCCAGGCCGTGGGTCATGTCCTCCCACCACCACCACAATCTCTCCCTTCACTTCTTTCTTCGTAAAGTGCGCTTTTAGCTCCTCCAGACTCATTGTCACCACTTCTTCGTGGAGCTTGCTGAGCTCGCGGGCCACACAGGCCTGGCGCCCGGCCCCGCAGTGGACAATCAGTTCGTCCAGGCATTTGAGCAACCGGAAGGGTGATTCGTAGAGGATAAAAGTGTGCTCAAGTGCCGACAGGTACTTCAGGCGGGTCTGGCGACCCTTTTTGTGGGGCAGGAATCCCTCAAAATGAAAGGTGTCGCAGGGCAGTCCGCTGGCTACCAGCGCCGGAACGAACGCGGTGGCACCCGGGAGGCACTCCACCTTCACACCTTTTCTGTGGCAGGCCCGGGAAAGTAAAAACCCCGGGTCGCTGATGCCGGGTGTGCCGGCATCGGATATGAGCGCCATGGTGGCACCTGCTGCCAGCTCCTCCACCACGCGCTCCACCACAGCGTGCTCGTTGTGCGCGTGAAATGAACGAAGGGGCGTGGTAATACCGTAATGATCAAACAGCCGCTTGCTGGTGCGGGTGTCTTCCGCCAGCACCACAGATACTTCCTTCAGGATGCGCAACGCCCGGAGCGTGATATCCTCGAGGTTGCCTATGGGCGTGGGGATGATGTACAGCATGGATCAGTGCGACTGTATGGAGTACGTGTAGGTCTCCATAATCAGGTTGGCCAGCAGTTTGCGACAGGCGGTATCCACTTTTTCGCGGGCCTCGGCTTCCGTCGCAGCTTCCAGTGTCATGGTAACGTGCCTGCCTATGCGCACATCGTGTATGCCGCTCAGATCGAGGTGCTTGACGTTGTTTACCACGGCTTTTCCCTGTGGATCAAGCAGCTCGCGGTGTGGCATGATATCAATTTCAGCGATGAATTTCATCTTGCAAGGTTGATTTTATGTCCAAAACTTCCTGCCTTTATGCAGCGGAAGGTGTTTCTCCGGTTACTTTTTTTCTGAACGCAACGGAAATCAGTATGTACAGGACGATGATTGCCGTGAGCGCCAGTTCTTTCAACAGTAAAAACAGGATAACAAACAGTAAAACGAATGCCGCATTGACGGCATTGCTCTTCCAGTCTGTTCCCTTTATTTTCATCCCGAACATGGGTATTTCACTGATCAGCAGGGTACAAAGTACGGCAATAAGCACATACAATATCCACGGATTGCCCGAAATGATACCCGCCATGCCAAACCGGTCGTGATGCACCGAGAGGGCCAGTCCGAGTACCAGTACGGTGCTCGCCGGCGTACTCAGCCCCAGAAAATACTGCGTTTGCCGCGTGTCGAGGTTGAATTTTCCCAGCCTGAGTCCGGAAAACGCCGACAAGACAAAAGCCGGCAAGGCCGCTGTCACAACGCCTGTTTCCCCGGCACTGCTTCCGCTCAGCATCTGATAAATCATGGCGCCGGGTACTACCCCGAAACTGACCACATCGGCCAGCGAATCCAGTTCCTTGCCCAGCGGCGAACTTACTTTCAATGCCCGTGCCGCCATACCGTCGAGGTAGTCGAACACAAAACTGGCGGCTGTGAACCACGCGGCCGTTTCCGGCTGCCAGTACAGGGTGTACAGCAGCGCGCAGCAACCGCAGAAGAGGTTGGCCAGTGTGAGTGCATTGGGCAGTTGACGCATTATATATGGTGTCTTACTGTTTGTCGGCTACCACGCGGATACCCAGTTCTTCCAGTTGCGACAGTTTGATCGAATCCGGTGCGTCAATCATCATATCGCGTCCCTGGTTGTTCTTGGGGAAGGCGATGAAGTCGCGGATGGAGTTGGCTCCGTTCATCACGGCATTCAGGCGGTCGAAACCGAAGGCAATACCTCCGTGTGGCGGTGCTCCGAACTCGAAGGCGCCGAGCAGGAAGCCAAACTGTGCCTCCGCTTCCTCCGGAGTGAAGCCCAGCAGCCTGAAGTTGCGGGCCTGCAGATCGCGGTCGTGAATACGGATGGAGCCACCACCGATTTCAACGCCGTTCAGCACAAGGTCGTACGCGTCGGCGCGCATGGACTTGAGCAGGGCGTGATCATTGCTCTCCATTTTCACAATATCGTCGGGCTTGGGCGAAGTGAAGGGGTGGTGCATGGCGAAGAAGCGA
>CAIYFY010000096.1 GCA_903925535.1 uncultured Bacteroidota bacterium
ACTGATATCGAATACCTGATTCGTTTTCAGAATACAGGCACCGATACGGCTTTCAGTGTGGTAATTATGGATACATTGTCCGGGAGACTCAACCCGTCCAGTGTTCGTGTGGTGGCAAGCAGCCATCCGATGGAATATGCTACGCTCGACAACGGAATTATACGCTTTGCTTTCCCCGACATCATGCTGCCCGACAGCAATGTCAATCTCATTGAATCAAACGGATTTGTCAAATTCAGAATCTCCCAGCGGGCCGACAACCCTGACGGAACGGTTATCACCAACCGCGCTGCCATCTACTTTGATTTCAACGAACCGGTAATCACGAATACGACCTTCCATACTGTCAGAGAAAATCTCATGCTGGTAAGTGCTGTACATGAAGCAGGTCTCTATCAGGTACAGGTGATTCCCAATCCGTCCACTGCATACGCCGATCTGATATTCGAAGGCGAACTGAAGGATGCACGATTCGAGCTGTTTGACAAGTCAGGAAGAATGATCCGTACTGAACAATTTTCAGGAAACCGCTACAGACTGGAAAGAGACGGACTCAGACCCGGGATCTATACTTTCCGTGCCGGTGGATTTGCCGGTAAAGTGGTCATTACGGATTAATGAGTACCTGTAGCAATAAAGTTGTTATTCGTTTCCGCAAATATTCTCAATTTCGCGGCTTCGAATAACAACTTCCTGCTATGGAGATCATTTATACTGCCAGTTATCAGCCGGATATCGTCCTGTTCGGACTGCGTATCGGTCAGCCAATGATGGTCATTACAGATCTGCTGGTTGCAGGGGTCTGTTTGTACGGTTGGCGGGTAACTCCGTCAAAACCTGCCGGTGCCATGTTATGCCGGCTGTTTTTTCTCTTCACCGGATTATCCATGCTGGTGAGTGCTCTCCTCGGTCATGCTTTCACCTACACATTGCCCAGAGCGGGTGTACTTCCCGGATGGCTGTTCGGCGTACTGGGCGTTTCCGCCATGGAACAGGCAGCGATAGAGCGCACAAGACATCTTTACAGGGAAGGAGTCGGGAAAATACTCACCTGGCTGAATGCTGCCAAGGCGGGACTGGCGTTCTGGTTTGTGAGCAGTACCCTCTGGTTTCCAGCTGTGGAAATACACGCTGCGGCCGGCATGCTGCTCATGGTGGCTCCGCTGGAAGCATTCCTTCGCTACAAAACGGGAGACAAAAGCAGCAAACACATCCTGTATGGTATTGGACTGCTGGTGCTGGCTGTGTCTGTTTTCATTGTAAAATGGGTACCATCCCGGTGGATGGGTTTTACAGATATCGCCCATGTGATTATGAGTTTCGCCATATGGCAGATTGCCCTTGGAGGACTGGGAATGAATCAGACAGTTGCGAGCATATCAAAAAGTTAGTAATTTTGCAATTGAATTGCAGATTTACTAAAAATGATTCAAAGAGAAATTGCATCCGTCATTCAGGACTTCAGGAAATGGTTTCCCATTGTGTACCTGGGTGGTCCGCGGCAAAGCGGAAAAACGACCTTGTTAAGGAACCTTGTCCCTGAATTGCCCTACGCCAGTTTGGAAGATGCCGATGCGCGCCGGAGGGCAGAAGAAGATCCGCGCAGATTCCTGAACAGTTTTCCCGGCGGGGCGATACTGGATGAGGCCCAGCGTGTTCCCCAGCTTTTCAACTACCTACAGGGGTATGTGGATTCTGACAAAAATCTTCGGTTCATACTCTCCGGTTCACAGAATTTTTTGCTGATGGAACAGATTACCCAGTCGCTTGCCGGCCGTGTGGGCATCCTGAATCTGCTACCTTTTTCAATTTTTGAAACGGAAAGTTACAAGCCCGTACAAAAGCTTGAAGAGTTTGTGTGGAGAGGTGGATACCCGGGAATTCAGGGTGAAACGGCTATTCCGCCCGAGGTGTTTTTTGACAGCTACATTCAGACCTATCTTGAAAGAGACGTAAGGCTGCTTAAAAATGTAGGAGATATTTCTTCATTTGGCAACTTTATGCGACTGTGCGCAGGCAGAATTGGTCAGCCGCTTAATCTTGCTTCACTTGCAACAGATGCGGGCGTTGCACCCAACACAGTCAAGGCCTGGATTTCAGTGCTTGAGGCTTCATACCTGGTATTCCGGCTGTCACCCTATTTTGAAAATTACAGTAAAAGACTGATTAAATCGCCAAAATTGTATTTTCTGGATACCGGACTTCTTTGTAACCTGATGGGAATTACCTCGCCCTCGCAACTGGAAACTCATCACCACTTTGGCAATATCATTGAGAATGCCCTGATTGTTGAGTTGTATAAAAAACGAACCAATGCCGGCAAACGACCCCGGTTCTGGTTCTGGCAGGATCAGAAAAATAACGAGGTTGACTTGCTGATTGAAGAAGACGGAAAACTGAAAGCTGTTGAAATCAAATCCAGCCAGACCTATAATTCCAGACTTGTATCCGGACTGAAACACTGGCAAAAACTGACAGGCAGTAGTCCGGAGAATCAGTATCTTGTTTATGCCGGGGATCAGGAGGGTGAACTGGAATACGGACAGTTGTTGTCGTGGCGGTCAGGAATAGACAGGGTGTGAATAAAACCAGGTCAGCATATACTCTGAATTTGTCTCAAACATGCATCACGTAGCATCTGATCCTGGGAAAAAACATCAAAATCAGCATCACGAATGTAGCCCATGATGGTATCTATAGCATCAAACGCATGCTGCAGCCGGATTTTATCCCCAAACTTATCGGGCATAAATTAGTTCTTTTTCGCTATCAATGGCAGGCTGCAAGTATTTTGAAACCGCGTTTGATGAAACAAGATCAACTTCTTTCTGTAGTATTTCTTCCAAATCGAGCTTCATTTGCACAAATAGCAGGCCAATATGCTGACCATAATCCAATTCTACAAGAATATCTATATCACTACGTGCAGTACCTTCTCCACGTACATAAGAACCGAAGAGAAAGGCCTTTTTAACTGGTTTTCCAGCAAAATAGGAACAAATTTTATTGACACTGTTCTTGCTCAATTTCATGGTATATCGCAATCCAAGGAATACAAAGGTAGGACTCAGTATTCGGAAACGCAAATGTTGTTTGCGTGATTATGCCAATTCATCAGTTTTACCAGATTGTGGATGTGTTTTAAAAACCGGTGACTATTGAAGGGAGGGGATGACCCTTCGCAAATCACACCTTCATATAGTGTAATCCCACCGTGAAAGGGGTACTGATCAGCTCTACAAGACTGTCGAACACCTGGACATCGCGCTGGAAGTCAGCATCGCCGAGTTCGATAATGACCACCGGAGTTTCTGTTTCCTGCTTCAGGTAACTCAGGTAGGCCGATTGTATATCTTCGAGATAGTCGGCGGAAATATTCTGTTCATATCCTCTCCCGCGGCCCCGTATCTGGCGGATGAGTACATCCACTGGCCGGTGCAGATAGACCAGCAAATCGGGTTTGGGGAACGTGGCGTTCAGTACATGAAAAAGGCGCTGAAAGAGCCGGAACTCCTCCTCACTGAGGTTATTTTTGGCGAAAAGCAGTGTTTTTACAAAGAAATAGTCGGCCACGGTGAACGGCACGAAGAAGTCGGGACGACTGAAATGCTCCAGCAGCTGCTTGTGCCTTTCGGTCATAAAAAACAGCTCGACCGGGAAAGCATAACGCTCCGGCTGCTCATAGAAAGGCGGCAGAAATGGATTGTCGGTAAACTGTTCCAGCAACAGGGAACAACCGTACTTTTCAGCAAGCCGGTTGCAGAGGGTTGTTTTGCCTGCGCCGATATTCCCCTCGATAGCAATAAACCGCCAGGGGATATTCTTCATGAAATATCGAGCATTACCACTTCAGACAGGTCGCGGCACTCCATAAACAGCTCTTCAACGGGTTTGTGCAACACGGGATGCTCCAGCTCGGGGGCAATTTCGAGCAGCGGAGCAAGCACAAACATGCGGTTGTGCAACTCCGGATGCGGCACCTCCAGCCCCTTGTCGCGTACTATGCGCTTGCCGTAGAATAGGATATCAATATCCACAGTGCGAGGCCCCCACTTTTCCTTCCGCTCTCTGCCCAGCTCCTTCTCGATATAATCAATTTCTTCGAGCAGCTTGCGCGGATCGAGGGTGGTGTTGATCATGACAACCTGATTCAGGTACGGATCCTGGTCTGTTTTGCCCCATGCCTGCGTCTCATACAGTCTGCTCTTGCGGGCAATCTTGCCGATGGTTTTGTGGATGGCAGTGGATGCCGCCCGCACATATTCCAGGCGGTCGCCCATATTGCTGCCGATAGACAAATACACATTAATATACTTCTTGGGCGCCATCGGTGGCGCCTTGGGGGCTGCCTTCTCGGCAGGTGCCGCAGCCTTGTGCTCTTTCAGTGGTTTCTGTACCGGTCGGTCCTTCTTCATGGCGCCATTTTGTGAGCCGCAAAAGTAGGGCTTTATTTCCTGATTTTTTTCTGATACTGCAATGTCAGTCCCGGTGTGAAAAAGTTCCGGAAATACAGTGAATTGTACTTTTCCGGAACATGAATGGCTCCGATGCGGTTTACCGGGATTTTATTCCGGACCATTTCAGCAAGTATAGTCTCCACGGATGTCAGGTAGCCGGACATTTCATCTATATCAGCCGACTTGCCGGTGTCGCCATGCCCCGGAACGACCACTGCGGGCCCCAGACGTTTCATATACTGCAGGTAAGAGAGCCATCCGGGAATATCAGCTTCCCCGAACCACGGGTGAAATCCGATAAACACCAGGTCGCCGGCAAACAGAATTTTCTCGGCAGGCAGCCACATGATCATGTCACTTTCGGAGTGACCGCCCCCCTTGCTGATCAGTTGCACAGATCTCTTTTTACCCTTCAGCGACAGCGAATCGTCCACGAGGTAATCGGGAAGCGTGAGTTTATACTCCGCGTGACTGCTTTTCATGGACTGATAATAACCCAGCCACAACTGGTGTTCCGCCATTCTGGTGGTATCCTCTTCATTGGCTATTTTGAACGCTGCATCGGCAAGGCGCTCATCCACCGACAGCTTTTCGTCCTCCACTTCTGCAGCAGACAGCTTTTCCATGAGCGCCCGCGTGCGCGTGGTCGCGATGATGCGCGCACCCGTGAACACCTGATTGCCCCGTACGTGATCGTTGTGGTAATGACTGTTCACCACATATTTTACCTGGTTACCGGTAAGTTCTTCTGCCGCTTTCTTCAGATCGCGTGCTGCTTCGGGAGAAAGGCAGCAGTCGAAAACCAGTGTCTCCTTTCCCAGACTTACGATACCGGCATTGCAGATACCATAGCCGCCGGTCTTGTGTATGGCTGCAAACACACCGTCAGCCAGTTGTCTGTATTCAAAATGAACTGAACTGTATCCCTGCGCTGTCAGTCCGGACACCAAAGTTAAAGAAAAAACAAGCGAAAAAAGACCTCTCATGGCTGTTGGTTAATCAGTTGACACAATACACCCCCTATTTTGTCCTGAATCTCCATCACAGGGACGGGCGCTGTTTTAAATGATTTTGCAGCTGCAATTTTCGACAAATAAATCAAACTCATCTTTATGGCTTTACATAACTTTTCAAAATAATCGCATTTCGAACAGGGTTGCACCCTTAATGACTAAAACTTTTCTTAATTTCACAGCATGAAAACAAATCGAAACCGTCTTGTCGCCTCTTTTCTTTTGTTCTCAGGTCTTTTGGCTGCACAAACCCCTGTTGTGGTATCTGTCACACCTGTTTCTGCTACCGTAGAACAGTACGGTAAATTCGAGGCACTGATTGAGCTCAATGTCAACCCCGTTAATCCTTACGATTACGACGAGTTGCGTACCGAGGCTGTTTTTACTGCTCCTGACGGAAGTTCTCTCACGGTGGACGGTTTCTACATGGAAGATTTCGCCATATCCAACACCAATACGGGCGCACTCAGTCCTCTGCCAGTCAAAGGGTTCAGGATCAGATTTTCCCCCGTTCAAACCGGGGTGTGGAGTTATACCGTCCGGTGTGTGAATGCGGCCGGATCAAATACTTTTCAGACACTGCAGTTTCAATGCACCAGTCCCGTTTCAGAAAAAAACAAGGGTTTTATAGGTACAGGACAGGGTAATCACCTCGTTTTCTCAAATGGGGAACAGTATATTCCGACAGGTGAAAATATGGCCTGGCAAAACAGTAATCCGTACGTTGACTACAAGAAATGGCTGGGAAAACTAAGTGCAAACGGAGGTAATTTCATCCGTCTGTGGCTGTGTCACTGGGGCATGGGACTCGAGTGGAAACAAAACACAAGCGGTTTCTCCGGGCTGAAGCGATACAAGCAAACCAGCGCTTTTTACCTCGACTGGGTATTTGATCACTGCGCAGAAAAAGGAGTGTATGTGATGCTGTGTCTCAATCACCACGGACAGGTATCTTCTCAGGTGAACCCCAACTGGTCCGACAACCCGTATAATGCTGCCAATGGTGGTCCCTGTGCTGGTACGCGCGACTTTTTCACCAATGCACAGGCCAGAGCTCTCCACAAAAACCGACTGCGGTACGCGCTGGCCAGATGGGGCTATCAGCGAAGCATCATGACCTGGGAACTGTTCAACGAAGTGAACTGGACCGATAATTACGATCAAAACAAACCTGTAATTGCCGACTGGCACGCTGAAATGGCCGCCTTTATCAAACAGTATGATCCGGTTCAGCGCCCGGTGAGCACCAGCTACGGCAATCCGCAAAGTGAAGACCCCGCTGTGTGGAATAATCCGGATATTGACTACTCTCAAAGACACTATTATCTGGATAGTCCCAATCTCGAGGCCGTGCTCAGCGCAGGCGTGCGCAACAATATTCAATTGTACGACAAGCCTGCGCTGATTGGTGAATTCGGATTAAACACTTCCGGAGCCGGACTGTATGCCATCGACCCCTCAGGTATTCATATCCATAACAATCTGTGGGGTCCACTCTTCGGTGGTGGCATGGGGTCGGGCATGACCTGGTGGTGGGATAACTATATTGAGCCATACCACCTGTATACACGTTTTCTCGGCATTTCTACGGTTAGCAGCCAAGTCAGATTTGCAGAAAAAAAGATGAGACCTGACGCCGCGGAAACCAGTAGCCCGGCAGGTTCACTTCAACTGAACAGCAATCTGGACTGGGCGGGACTGGGTGATACGCTGATCCAGATTCAGGCGAACGGAACCATCATACCGGCGGCCTATCAACTTGGTCAGTTTCTTTATGGTTCGCTGTGGAACACGCAATATCGCCGTCCTCCGGTTTTTGTCGTCAAAATGCCTGTGGCTGGTCAACTGGAAATTAATACAGGTAATCAGTTCGGCACCAGTCCGAGACTTTCCGTCTGGCTCAATGGTGTTCAGGTGTTGAATCTGGCTCCCGCCATAAACCAGACTTACACTGTCGCCCTGCCTCCGGGTCAGCACACTATCAGGGTGGATAATACAGGAACCGATTGGATGAAAATTACATCGTACGCATTTTCGGGTATTGGTTCGGTAGCTGCCGCCTACGTACTTGTCAGTGATGATCATAAATCGCTGGCAGGATGGGTTATGAACACCAATTACAATCATGACTATATCAATGACACCGGACTACCCGACCAGCTCAATGATGTCATCATCAAAACCGGCAGTCTGAGCGATGGACAATATTACGCCAAATGGTTCGATTGCCTGACCGGTGCGCTCCTCGACACCGATCCCGTACTGGTGAGTGGCGGACAACTCGAGCTTGCCGTGCCGCCATTTACCTGGGACCGGGCGTTTCTGCTGGATGACCAGCCGCTTTCCACGGAAAATCCGGTGACCAGCATGCCCATGCAGGTTTTCCCGAACCCGGCCGCAACGGGAAGTAACGTCGTGCTTGAGTTCATTCTTGCAGAAAAAGGACACCCAGTCCTCCAGATTTGTGACGCAGCCGGTGTCCCGGTCATGGAGAGGGCACTGGATGAATTACCCGCCGGACCCAGCAGACTTGCTATTACGCTGCCGGTGACCCTGAAAACAGGAATTTACTGGGTTCAGGTATTTAACGGGCGGCAGCGCGCATCGGTTGCACTTGCAGTAAAAGGTGAATGACGCCAAAACTTAGAGCCCTTAACCCTTCTGAAATTGTCTGACGTGAACGACTTACCTTTTCCTGATCAGCCAGTTCTTCTCCGCACTTCTCAGGTAGTAGGCCCTGGTGGTGCTGGATATCCCGATGGCGAATCCCAGACCAAACTGCAGTCCGCCGGATACGAGCAGCTTTTGTCGGTCAGAGCGGTTCTCCACTGACAGCGCGGTGAGGCCCGTCAGTACCCCGGAGAAGAAAAGTACCCCG
>CAIYFY010000097.1 GCA_903925535.1 uncultured Bacteroidota bacterium
CTTGAACGCGTCATCGAATATGTCATTGAAGGTGGGGTGGAGTTTCTGGTCAGTCTCGGCACTACCGGCGAATCCAGCACCACTACCGACGAGGAGCACCGCCGGATACTCGACTTCTCTATCCAGATAAACCGGGGCCGACTGCCCTTTGTAGCCGGTATTTTTGGAGGAAACAATACCGCAGCGGTAGTTGAAAAGCTCAAAACGTTCAACTTTGATGGCATTGACGCTGTCCTGTCAAGTAACCCCGCATACAACAAGCCGGGACAGGAAGGTATTTATCAGCACTATATGGCGCTGGCGGAGGCATCCCCCAAGCCGATTATTATTTACAATGTACCCAGCCGCACGTCCTCCAACATGACTGCGGAGACTACACTCCGGCTGGCACACGCCAGCGACAAATTTGTCGCCGTCAAGGAAGCGTCCGACGATATTTACCAGATTATGAAGATCATCAAAGGCAGACCCGAGGGATTCCTCGTCCTGAGTGGAGATGATTTCATGACGCTGCCTGTAATTGCTGCCGGAGGTGATGGCGTCGTTTCTGTCATCGCCAACTGCTCGCCGCGGCCATTCACCGATATGGTACGCGCCGCACTCCGTGATGATATGCCCACCGCCAGAACACTCAATCTCGATTTGCTGGACCTGTACAAGCAGCTTTTCGTGGAAGGCAACCCGGTGGGAGTCAAGGCGGCCCTGGAAATCCGCGGACTCTGCTCAAGGGAGGTAAGGCTTCCACTTGTCCCCATGACGGATAATGGTGCGGTATCTCTCCAAAACCTTTTAGACTGAACAACGTGTCGCTTCAGCAAGCATCCATCTTTGTAGCGCCTTCCGATTTACATGGCTCCGGCGTGTTTGCAGGCCGCGATATAGAGGCCGGAGAAATCATCGAAATATGTCCCGTGCTCCTTTTCCCGAAGTCGCAGTTGCCTCATGTGCGGCAAACGGTGCTCGATGATTATTACTTTGACTGGGGCGAAGATGGCGAGTGGTACGCACTGTGTCTGGGATACGGCTCCCTGTACAATCATTCCTACTCCCCCAATGCCGAATACGGCATGGACTTCGAAAACAAGACTATTGATTTTTACTGTGTACGCGACATACCGGCCGGAGAGGAAATTTTCATCAATTACAACGGAGATGTGGATAACCAGTCGAAGGTCTGGTTTGAAAAGTAACTGATCGCGTCACCACATACAAACGGCCGCCCCGAATCTTCGGAGCGGCCGTTTGTGTTGAGCATCAGATAAAATTACAGTTTCACCACCTTGCCCTCGTACGCGACAGCGCCCAT
The DNA here is from genome assembly GCA_903925535.1 of uncultured Bacteroidota bacterium. Lineage (GTDB taxonomy): Bacteria > Bacteroidota > Bacteroidia > Chitinophagales > Saprospiraceae > M3007. The sequence continues at coordinate 1,307 of CAIYFY010000097.1, forward strand.
GCGCGCCTGCACGAGATAAGTTCCGGCGGGCAGATCGCCAAGCTGAACTGTCAGTGTGAAATTTTCGCCTGATTTCTGTTCGGCAATCTGGCGGACAGTTTGTCCGGACTGGCTGATTACCATGATTTCAACGCGACCATTGCGTTCGCTGCTGAAAGAAATAACCGTCTGGTCGGTAGCCGGGTTGGGGGCGCAGGTCATGGGCAGCGCCACTATACCAGGCGTATTGGTACTGCTCACAACC
>CAIYFY010000098.1 GCA_903925535.1 uncultured Bacteroidota bacterium
CAGTTGATCAGCTTTTCGACCGTCATGTGCCATCCCATATTATTGATAGGGGAAGAGCAGTAGTTCAGGCGATCAGTGATGGGTGTAATCTGGTTGTAAGGCCTCCTTTCGGCGAGTTTTTCGAAAGCGCGGTGGATATAACCGATAGTCGGCTCGGCGCTGACGATTTTTTCGCCGTCCATTTTCAGGACGTTCTGGAAGATACCGTGGGTAGCGGGGTGCGTCGGACCCAAATTGAGGGTGGCGAGTTCCCCGTCCAGATTATCGAGGGAAGAGAAATATGATTGGACTTGCATTGCAGCCTTGGTTAGTCAATTAATCTCGTTTCGAAGGACTGTCCGTAATGGCCGTCGCGACCAAAGAAGCGATCGTCTTTGTCGGTACGGGTTCCGTCTTCCAGTTTATACTCCTTGCGCATCGGGAAGGCATCCAGGTCATCCACATTCAGGATGCGGCGCAGGTCGGGGTGACCAGTAAATATGATTCCGAAGAAGTCGTACTCCTGGCGTTCCATCCAGTTGGCGGTAGCCCACAAGTCGGTGACGGTCGGCACGTTTGCATCATCGGCAGGAAAGAAAAACTTTACCCGGATGCGGATATTCTTTATCCAGTTATGAAGGTGGTAAACAATCCCCAGTTCCTGTCCGGCGTTATCAGGGTAGTGAATACCGCAGAGGCTGGTCAGGAAGTTGAAACCGAGCTGCTCATCATCGCGGAGCAACTGCAGCAGTTTCCACACCTGTTCGCGGGTGGTATGTATATTGATAATGCCATCGAGAGCCGTATTGTGAGAGATAACGGTGCCTGGCATTTTCTGTTCGATTCGCTCGAGAATGAGTTCGTACATGACTGTATTTCGATTGAGTTAGCCGCCGATCTGGTATTTGTCGAGCAGATGCTGGTATTCGGGAGAGTAACGGCGACGCATGGTTTCGTGTTTGACGAGCTCCTGAATTTTCAGGACACCATCAATAATCTGTTCGGGGCGGGGCGGGCATCCGGGTACATATACATCCACCGGAATGACCTTGTCTATGCCCTGCAGCACAGAATAGGTATCGAAAATACCTCCCGAGCAGGCGCAGGCGCCTACAGACAGCACCCATTTGGGTTCAGCCATCTGAGTATAAACCTGTTTCAGAATAGGTCCCATTTTCTTGGAAATAGTACCCATAACCATCAGCAGATCGGCCTGACGGGGAGAGAATGAAAGGCGTTCCATACCGAAACGGGCCAGGTCGTAGTTGGCGCCCATCGTCGCCATGAATTCAATACCACAGCAGGAGGTAGCAAACGGAAGCGGCCAGATGGAGTTGGCCCGTGCCAGACCGAGTACTTTCTCTACAGTAGTGAGCTGATAGCCCTCTCCCATATAACCTTCCAGCACTTCTGCTTTACTGATCGTTGGTGCGCTCATAGATCTGTTTTTGTTCTTTTAGCGGTTAATGGATGGTTTACTTGTCCCATTCAAAAGCCCCCTTTCGGAGCACATAATAGAATCCGACAAGGAACACTGCCACGAACATCAGCACAGCGAGAAAGCCCTGCTGACCCATACCATTGTCCTTGAAGTATTGAAAATTTACGGCGTAGGGATAAAAGAAAATCACCTCCACATCGAACAGAACGAAGAGTATTGCCGTCATGAAGTACTTGATGGAAACCGGAATACGGGCATTGCCCTGTACTTCAATTCCACATTCGAAATTCTCATCCTTCTTTTTTCCGCTGCGGCGTGGACCCAGACGCGGAACTACAATTAACACAAGAGCCACAAAAGCAGCAGCTACCAGCCCCTGAATAAGAATGGGTATGTATTGTGATGGTTCCATCTGTATTCGATTTTGCTTTGTCTTTTAACGATTCAGCGGCAAATGAGTTCGAATTTTCATCAGAAAATCTTGATCACCTGCCAAAAGCGGCGCAAAGGTATCAAAAAGGGTTTCAATATTAGTATTAATAATAGGTGTTTAGACTGGTTATGTATAACAGTCAGTCCGCGAGCGGCATACACCTTTGCCCCATGAGGATATACCCCTCTCCACTTTCGGGACACAGGGCTTTCCCGTCCTCGAACGACAGTCGGTGCCCAAGTCTGCTCACCCACCCCGACTGGCGGGCAGGGATACCGGTAACCAGCGCATAATCCGGCACGTCTCTGGTGACCACCGCGCCTGCGCCCACGAGACAATATGCACCCAGTGTGATACCGCATACGATGGTGGCATTGGCGCCAATGCTGGCGCCCCGTTTCACAAGCGTTTGACGGAATTCCGACTTGCGCTCAACAAAACTCCTGGGATTGATTACATTCGTGAAAACCATGCTCGGACCAAGAAACACATCGTCTTCGCACGTGACTCCGGTGTAGATACTTACGTTATTCTGTACCTTGACACCCCGGCCAAGTGTGACACCACTGGCCACAAAAACATTTTGGCCCAGTACGCAGTTTTGGCCAAGGACAGCTCCCGGAGATACATGACAGAAGTGCCAGATTTTGGCGCCCTCCCCTATGGAGGCTCCCGGATCCACGACAGCTGAAGGATGAATGTAGGGCATGACTACTTGTCTTTTGTCGGATTCACGAAACCGGAAAGCTTTACTTTAGTTTCATTCGGGTTGGTATTGGCTGTCACAGTAATGGTTTTGCTCTGGTTCTGCATTTTACCTTCTGTGTTGAATTTGGCCTTAATTTCACCGGTTCCTCCCGGCGGTATCGGATCTTCGGGCCACTCCGGGATCGTGCAGCCACAGGAAGAGCGCGCCTTGAAAATAGTAAGCGGCACCTTTCCGGTATTGGTAAATTTGAAATTGTACTCCACAATATCACCTTCATTCACTGTCCCGAAATCGTACTCAGGCACTTCAAAAGTGAGTCGGGCCATCTGACTGGTATCTGAGGGGTATTCAGCACTCACCGGATTGTGTACCATATCCGATACTGGTCCTCCGGCAGCTTCATTACTGTTACCATCGCTCTGGCATGAAAACCACAAAAAAGAGGTTGTTATCAGGAAAAAAATACTGATTCGCATGGCGGGTTCGTTATTTTTGTTTCTTTTGTCGCAAAGGTAGCGTTTGCCCTCAAGCGTTTGCAAAATGACATGAAAATTATCCGTACGGTTTACCTGATCGGCTTTATGGGTGCCGGCAAGTCGCATCACGGCAGATTACTTGCCGACAGGCTCGGTGTTCCGTTTCACGACCTCGACATGCTTGTTGAAGAGGAATACGGTGCCACGATTGCCGGGTTATTTACGCTTCGGGGTGAAGCAGGGTTCAGAAAACTGGAGCGCGACACCTTGCTGCGGACCGAAGAGCTGGGGCACTCCATCATTGCCACGGGTGGAGGCACACCCTGTCATTTTGATAATATGGCCTGGATGAATGAAAACGGATGTACCATTTACCTCGATGTTCCGGTGAACATACTGGCAGAACGACTGAAAAAAGAGCGGGAACTGAGACCCCTGCTGGCGGGGATCAAAGAAGACGATCTTGAACAGTTTATAGGGAAACTGCTGGAGCGCAGGCTGGCTTTTTACCGGCATGCTCATGGAATGGTAAACTACAATAGTGGAAACATTC